>DATCZQ010000186.1:0-6771 GCA_036525815.1 Yeosuana sp.
CCATCCGCTCAATCAAGATGGATGGAATCGTAAAGGCTTGGTTTCGGACAAAGGGCAACGCAAAAAGGCTTGGTATGTGATGAAAGAGTATTACAAAAAAATAAAGTCATCAAATAATTAATTTAACATCAGATTCTTTAATGGAAAATAAACTGACAAGCGAGTGCTTTAAAAATCCCAAATGTTTTTATTTATATAGTTACTAACAATACATAAGAAACCTACATGAAATACTTATTATCATTTTTATTATTATTTAGTTTGGGAATTACGTCAGTTCTTGCTCAGGAAGAAATTCTTTACAAAGAGATTGATTCAACACAACTTTTCTTGGAAGTTTATTACCCTGATTCTTTTGATATTTCTAAAAATCACCCAGCGATGCTGTTCTTTTTTGGAGGTGGATGGATTAATGGTGATCGGAAGCATTTCTTGCAACAGGCAAAATACTTCGCGAAACGAGGATTGGTCTGTTTTTTAGCTGATTACAGAATAGAAAACAAACACAATACCACTCCTTTTGAATCATTAAAAGACGCAAAATCTGCCATAAGGTTCTTAAGGGCCAATGCAACTAAATTTAATATTGATCCGGACAAAATAATTGCTTCGGGAGGGTCCTCCGGTGGGCATCTTGCTGCCGCTACGGCCTTAATAGACGGGTATAATGAAAGTTCTGATGATCGCTCCATTAGCTCAGTTCCAAACGCACTTGTATTGTTTAATCCGGTCATTGATAATGGACCTGGTAATTACGGAAATGAAAGAATTGGAATGGCATATAAAGATTTTTCCCCATTGCACAATATAAAAAAAGAAACACCACCAATGATTTTATTTCTGGGAACTGAAGACAAATTAATTCCTGTGGAAACCGCTCAATATTTTAAAGTGGCTATGGAAAATATTGGGAACCGATGCGACCTTATGCTATATGAAGGTGAAGGACACGGTTTTTTCAATCATAGACATTTTGAATTTTATAAGAATACCGTCTTGGAAACAGATAAATTTTTACAATCACTGGGGTATTTAAAGAAGGAGCCATTTGTGAACATCGAATTTTAAATAATCTGAAATAATTATTAAAATGTTTATAAGATCGAAACTTTTATTTTAAATCAAACTTAGGTTTATTATCAAATCATCTTTAACTAATAAAACAATATATACTTATATAACATGAAAAACATAACATTAATTTTAGGTGTTTTGCTTCTCTTTTCTAACTGTACAAAAGTTTACTATGTTGATGCTGCATCAGGCAATGATTCTAATTCTGGAAAATCGCCTTCTAAAGCATGGGCTTCCTTACAAAAAGTTAACCAGATCATTTTTAAACCCGGAAATAAAATTCTGTTTAAATCTGGAACCGTTTACTATGGGCAATTAGAGCTTAAAGGCAGTGGTATTAAAGAAAAGCCAATCCTTATGGATCGATATGGGTCGGGCAGGAAACCAGCGATTCATGGTAAGGGAGAAAAATTACATACAGTTCTACTTAACAATGTTGAATACTGGGAAATTAGAAATTTAGAAATCACAAATACAGGTAAAGAACGTGCAGCAAATAGAAGAGGTGTTATTATAAGAGCTGAAAATTTTGGTGATTGCCACCATATCATTTTAGACAGCTTAGAAATACATCATGTCAATGGTAGTTTAGTAAAAAAAGATGGTGGAGGCGGTGCGATACTATGGCAAAATTTGGGTGAAAAAATACCGACGCGCTTTGTAGATTTAATCATTCAGAATAGTTATCTGCATCATACTGGCAGAAATGGCATTAACTCTAAAGGAAATACAAGTAGAGATAAATGGTTTCCTAGCACTGGAGTCATCATTCGAAATAATGTACTTGAAAACATTCCGGGGGATGGTATTGTCCCGATTGGTTGTGAAGGTGCCATTATTGAAAATAATGTGCTTCGTGATTTTCCCGATATTTTGTCGCATGAAGAAGCTGCCGCAGGTATTTGGCCATGGAGTTCAGATAATACTTTAATTCAATATAATGAAGTAAGCGGACATAAGGCTAAATGGGACGGACAGGGCTTTGATTCTGATTACAATTGTATAGGAACTATCATTCAATATAACTATAGTCATGATAATTATGGTGGTTTTCTACTAATATGTAATAATGGGTTCACTTTTAAAAGTAGGGGGAATATCGGAACAAAAAATACTATTATAAGGCATAATATTAGTATTAACGACGGTATACGCCCTTATCCCACCCAACGAAAAGGGGATTTTTCTCCTATCTTTCACATCACAGGCCCCACTGAAAACACAACGATTCACAACAATGTTATTATTCTTCCAAAAAAAACATTGGATAATACCATTGTGAATATGGACAACTGGGGTAATCTTTGGCCGGCAAACACCTTATTTGAAAATAATATTTTCTATACTGACACAACAGGCAGATTCCTGTTTGGTGAAGATACAGGAACTCAGTTTAATAGTAATAATTATTACGGAACAATAGAAGATCTTCCTAAAGACTTAAACGCTATTTTTAATAAACCCAATTTTATAAATGAAAATGCCAGAGGAAACGGCTTTGAAACATTAAAAAATTTCATGCTGCAAAAAAACGATTCACTTTTAAAACGGAACATTGGGACGTCTAACAAAATTTTAAATACCATAAACTAATGATTAAAATGCTTATAAAATCCAGACTTTTAGTTTTAATAATATTTCTTTTCTGCAATTTTCATGTCATAGCTAAAGATTATTATGTGCACCCTAAATTAGGAAGCGATTCAAATAATGGATTAACCAAAGAGTCTGCTTTTAAAACCTTATCCCGTGTTTCCAAAATAAAATTGCAGCCCGGAGATACAGTATTATTGGCGTCAAATCAATTATTTGAATCAGGAATGAGTTTAATAAACCAAAGTGGCACAAAAAATAACCCCATTTTCCTCACTACAATTGGCTGGGATACTTCCGAAACCATATTGCCGGCCATTATAGATTTTAAAGGAGAACCTCATGGGATTCTTTTAGAAAATTGCAGTTTTATTAAAGTATCTAATTTAAAATTAACTGCTAATGGTTTTAACAACCCAAGCACTTTACAAAAAATGAGATGTGGTATTTTAGTTAAAAAAACGTCTTCAACAAATATGCAACATATTGTGATAGAAAATATTACTATTAATGATATTTACTATGAAAATTACGGTTTTGTAAGAGGCGAAAATGAAGTTAAAACGGCCAATGGCACCCAAAAATATGGTTGGGGAATTCGTGTTGTTAATGATACCAATTCTTCAATTAATGATGTCAAAATTTTAAATTGCTTTATAAGCAATGTGTCTCATACAGGAATTAAATTAACAGGGAATGATAAAAATATTTCAAATATTGAAATTTCAAACAATACCATTCAAAAAACTGGTGGCCCTGGAATTCAGATGTCTGGTGTAGAAAATGTGTATGTATCCAATAATATGGTATCTCATTCTGGTAGTCCTGATGATTCCAGAAAATGGGGGCGCGGAAGTGGCTTATGGACCTGGGGTTCTTCAAAAGTTTTAATAGAGAAAAATAAATTTTTATACGCTAATGGTCCCGGCGATTCAGCGGGTGCTCATATCGATTTTAATTGCGATAATATCGTTTTACAGTATAACATGAGCGCCTATAATGCCGGTGGATTTTGCGAAATACTTGGAAATAATTATAATTGCTCCTATCGTTACAATATTAGTGTTAATGATGGTCACAGAGTTAAAGGTATTGATGGTGCTTTTCAAGAAGGTAAAATTTTATGGTTAAGTGGGTATCAGGGCACAAAGAAAAAAAGAAAAGGTCCTGTAAATTCCTATATCTACAATAACACTATATATTGTGATTCTTCTGTTGTTGCAAAAATAGCTATAGATAATACTAGCCAAGGCATCCTGATTGCTAATAATATATTTTATTTGGAAGGCGATTCAAAGACGGTGTTGGGCGATCAATACAAACCAGACAGTGCATCTGGCCATTCAGCAAAAAATGTATTTTTTAAAAATAATTTATTTTTGAAAAAAGAGAACTGGCCAAAAAATACGGGATTAATGGACGTAGCACCTATCATTGGAAATCCAGAATTTAGGAATAAGGGAGGTATTGAAGCTAAAGATTATACGCCTGAAAATTTTAATTTAGTACATTATAAGGGCATTAACATTGATTTACTTCCTCAAGATATTAGCGGACTGCTACAATCGCTTAAACTTGAAAAGGACATACTAGGAAACCCAATTGGGGTAAATCCCAGTTTAGGAGCTATTGAACCAATTACATTTAATGATTAAATTTATATTTGAGGTATGACTATTTTTAAAACAAAATGGATTTTTATTTTTTTATTTTTTAGCTTTCAGTATTTCGTATCACAAAATCTAAAGAATAAACCGAACGTATTATTTATAGCTGTAGATGATTTGAGACCAGAATTAGGGTGCTATGGACAACCACAGATTAAATCCCCCAATATTGATAAATTGGCTGAATCAGGTTTACTTTTTAATCGTTCGTATTGCAACGTTCCAGTTTGTGGTGCGTCACGTGCAAGTTTGCTATCTGGTGTGCGACCTAACCGCCATCGCTTTGTTGATGCCCACATAAGTCAAGACGAAGAATTACCTGGGGCGTTAAGCCTGCCTATGCATTTTAAAAACAATGGCTATTACACCGTTTCACTTGGTAAAATTTATCATAAACGTCCCGATGCTGTTGGTAGTTGGAGTGTTCCTGAATATTTCCCAAAATCAGATTGGAAAGGTTGGCAAGGATATGTTATGCCAGAATCTGATACGCTCATAAAAAAAGGGAAGTGGGGAATAGATGGTCCTAGCTTTGAGGCACCAGATGCCCCTGATCATATTTACATGGATGGAATGATTGCAGACAGAGCTGTTGAACATCTCCAACAGTTTAAAGACACTGGTCAGCCATTTTTTCTTGCTGTAGGATTCCAACGGCCTCATTTACCATTTAACGCGCCTAAAAAGTACTGGGATATGTATAACTTTGATAATATACAACTTCCTGATAATATGTTTAAGCCTGAAGGGGCTCCCGATGAAAGTATGCATAATTTTTCTGAATTACGAGCATATACAGATGTTCCAGCAGAAGGGCCCATGGAGAAAGAGTTTATGCGAAAATTAATTCACGGATATTATGCTTCGGTAAGTTATATGGATGCCCAATTGGGTAAAGTATTGAAAGAATTAGAACGTTCGGGTTTAGCAGAAAATACCATTGTGATTCTTTGGGGTGACCATGGTTGGCATCTTGGTGAGCACAATTTATGGGCGAAACATTGTAATTTTGAAAAGGTTTTACACACGCCCTTAATTTTAAGCGTTCCGGGAAAAAATGAAAACATAAAAACAGAGGCATTGGTGGAACATGTTGACATTTATCCAACACTTTGTGAATTGGCTGGCCTCCCAAAACCTTTTCATTTGCAAGGCAAAAGCTTTGCTCCTTTAATAGATGACCCAAATCAACCTTGGAAAGACGCTGTATATAGTCGCTGGATCAATGGAGAAACAATCGTAACCCAGTCGCACACCTATACAGAATGGTTTAATGATAAGGGTGAAAAAACGGCTCGCATGTTATATGATTTAAGTAAGGATCCAGAAGAAAACCTTAATATTTCAGAAGAAAAGGAAAACAAAAAACTAATTATTGAATTATCTGCAAAGATCAAAAAACACATAACAGAAAGAGATCATATAAAACTACCTTAGATTACGACTAACATTATTGTGAGCGCCATAGTACTTTTTAGAGTTAATAATTAAATTAATATTTTATAGATGCCTTTTTTTAAAACAATATGGGTTTTTATTTTTTTTCTTTTCAACTTTCAGAATTTAGTTTCACAAAATCTAAAAGACAAACCCAACGTGTTATTTATTATTTGTGATGATTTAAATGATTATCAAGGGGTATTTGGTGGCCATCCGCAAGCTAAAACACCTCATATAGATAAATTAGCCGCTTCAGGCGTTCGTTTTATGAATGCGCAATCCAATGTGCCCGTTTGTTCGCCTTCAAGAAACAGTTTGATCACAGGTGTCTATCCACATGTCTCTCTAGATTATGGATGGACCGATTTAAAAAAACAACCGGTATTAAAAAACAATAAAACGCTCATGCGTCTTTTTAAAGAAAACGGCTATAAAACTCTGGGAACAGGTAAAATTACCCATGGCGAAGTAAAGAACGATTGGGATGAATGGGGTATGCCATTAGCCCATAATTATGGACCTGTATATTTTGATGGAGAAAACAACACAAGCAATCCAAGTGTCCCAGCTCCATTTAATACTATTGGGGGCATTGACGGATCCTTTGGCAAACTCTCTTCTGCCAGATCATCAGGAATTGCAGGTGAAAAAGGATGGGTATACGGATGGGATAAAAAACCTATGCGTTATATAAATGATGATGACAGAGATTTGATGCAAGACGAATTACATGCCAATTGGGTGATTGACAAAATTAAAGCATTAGAGACTGAAAATGACAGCCTCCCTTTCTTTCTTGGGGTTGGATTTGTAAGACCTCACACCCCCTTACATGCGCCTGATAAATATTTTGACCTGTTTCCTTTGGATAAAATTGAATTGGAGAAGTGGATGATTGATGATGAAAAAGACACTTTTTACAATACTAATTTTGACCCGAACGATAAGGATAATAATAAAGGACATAGATATTATAAAATGTTATTGGAATCCTATA
>DATCZQ010000187.1:0-2063 GCA_036525815.1 Yeosuana sp.
TCATCTTTGCTATTTTTACAACTCACCAAGACTAACAGTATTATAAATGATGATTTCATTAATTGTTTCATGATTATTATAGTTTGGTAATGTATGCTAACGTGTTTGTGTAAGGATAGTTGCGTGTTTAAGCCACTAACTTACTAAAAATGGAACGAACCAGAGGAAAATACGCAGGATTTTCCGAGTAGGCTAGAACCAAGCAATTATTTTTACACTATGTTAGCCTTTCGTTATTTTAATTTAATTTCTTTGTTCAATAATTTATAAAATTCACGTGCTATAGAGTTGAAATTTTATTTTTTAAATTTTTTAAAAAAGGAATCTTGATTCCAAGTTGGTTTTTCTTCTGAAACATTGATGAGGTAACTATTCATAAATTGCAATCTCACATACGTTTTAGCAGCATCAAAATTAAATAGATTATTTAATTCATCGGAAGGTTCATGATAATGTTGTGCTGTAAAAGCCTTTATAATAGAATCTAAGCCGGTTTCGGAAGTTTCTGTTTTTAAACCATACTTCATACGTAAGGCTGGAATTCCTTCCAAAACAAAATTTAAATTATCACTTCGTACAAAGCGAACTTCTTCTGGAGCATGGTCAGCATCAATAGTCAAATCTAACTGCTTTGCTACTCTTTGAACCACATTCATTATGCTACTTTGCTCTGCACCTAAAGGCTCAATGGATAATAAAGGTGCAATTAAGGTCGGCATATCGGTATTTACATTCGCTATAATTTTTTGTTGAACCACTGGAGGATTTACTGCAAGGTATTTTGATCCTAACAAACCCATTTCCTCGGCAGTTACAGCAGCAAAAATTACAGAACGTTTTGGTTTGTAAGGTAATTTGCTATATAATCTAGCAATTTCCAACATAGCACTAATTCCGGAAGCATTATCGTGTGCGCCGTTATAAATAGAATCTCCATCAATAGGTTTGCCTATGCCAATATGATCTAAATGTGCCGTATGCACAATATATTCCTCTTTCAGCTCCGCACCTTCTAAAAGTCCTATTACGTTGGCGCTTTCTATTTCTTTGAAAGTTGTGACTACTTTTCCTTTTAATTGCACTGAATTCGTTGGCTGCGGCAGTGCGGCTCCATTTTCACTGTACGCTTTCCAATTTTCAGAAGTCAATCCAGTAAGCTTTAATAAATAGGACCAATTAAAAAAGCCTCCGAATTTCAAATTTTCACCAAAATCAGTTCTTCCTAAAGCTTTTCCATCGGGCATGATAACACTATTCGTTCCTTTTAGCGATACGTTTTCGTAAGTACCTTCATAACTACCTCTTTCGCCTGGAGCTATAACAAATAAAACCCCTGCAGCACCTAAATTGTCCAGTGTTTCTATTTTTGTATTTGTATTGCTTAAATAGGCTCTTTCGCTCGCTGGTAAAGAGGTTGGTGCGCCATTAAAAACGACAGTAATTTTTCCTTTTACATCCAGATTTTCAAAGTCGTTAAAACCATATTCCGGAGCTTGCACACCATAACCGGCAATAACTAGTTCCCCTGAAAATTCGTTTACTTTTTTATTGGCATTTCCTAGATAAAAATAGTCGCTATCAACTTTCAAGGTATCTTGATTACTTAAAATTAGAAAAGATTGCTCCTCGTTAACCAAAGAATTTCTTAACGTTAAGGTTTGATAATAGGTGCTTCCCTCTTTGTCTCCTAAAGGCTTAAGCCCAAGTTTTTTATATTGATTAGCAACATAGGCCATTGCTTTGTCATATTCGGGAGTTCCGGGAAGTCTCCCTTTTAGGCTATCATCTGCAAGTACCGCAATATGATGTCTAATATCTTTAGGGTTTACAGATTCTGAAAATTGAGCTAAATTTTCATCACTAAATATTATTTCTTTTCTACAACTTGTATAAAGAATAATGCTTAAAAAAAGAATAAGGTAAAGATTATTTCTGGATAAATTTTTCATTGTTTATTTTTTGGTTATAATGAAGGCTAACGGGCTTGTGTATGAAACGTAACGAATAAATAAACGCTAACTTTTCGGATTTAGCACGAGCCGAATTTTTATATTTTGTTTTTA
>DATCZQ010000188.1:0-14653 GCA_036525815.1 Yeosuana sp.
AAATCGAACTTGTTTTTTTATTCTTTTTATATCTTTTGGCTTCTGACTATTAATCATTCCGCTATGCGTATCGCGGCACCACCCTTTATTTATGGACTTTGTTTGTTAAACATTAAGTATGAAGAATCTCCTGTACATAGGAAACCATCTATCCAAAACCGGTAAAACAGAAACCACTATTGAAACCTTGAGTAAATCATTAAGACTTGAAGGTTATAAGGTTTTTTCCTTTTCAAATAAAACGAATAGACTGGTTCGTCTTTTTGATATGCTTTTTGCTGTTTTAAAATATGCTAAAAAAGTAGATTATGTTTTAATAGACACCTATAGTACCTCAAATTTTTATTATGCCTTTTTGTGTAGCCAATTATGCCTGATTTATAATGTAAAATACATTCCCATTTTACACGGGGGTAATTTACCAAACAGAATAAAATCAAATCCTAAATTATGCCAAGCCATTTTTAAAAATGCATTTATAAACATTTCACCTTCCGCATATATACAGTCCGAATTCGCAAAACAAGGTTTTTCCAATGTCATGATTATTCCAAATGCGATTGATCTTAAAAATTATGTTTTCAAACAAAGAGAATTTAAAACTATCAAATTGCTCTGGGTACGTTCTTTTTCAGAAATATACAATCCCTTACTGGCTGTAAAAATTTTAAAATCCCTAAAGGATGATGGATTAAACGCCTCTCTTTGTATGGTAGGACCTGAAGGCGATGGTTCTTTAGAAAAAACTAAAGATTATGCAAAAGTATTAGGGGTTGATGTCATTTTTACTGGAAAATTATCTAAAAATGAATGGATTGAGTTATCAAAAGATTATAATATTTTTTTGAACACAACCAATTTTGATAATATGCCGGTGAGTGTTATTGAGGCTATGGCGTTGGGTTTACCCATTATTTCAACTAAAGTAGGTGGGATGCCTTTTTTAATAAACCATAATGAAGAGGGTAAATTAGTGAACCGAGATGACGTTTCAGAGTTCGTGGATGCTATCAAAGAAATAAGATTAAGTCCAGAAGAGGCAATTGAATTAACCCAAAATGCCCGTCGAAAAGTTGAGGAATATGATTGGGAAAATATTAAATCGCAATGGACTTCATTATTAGAATAATTTAAGCTGCTACGAAAATTAACTTAGTATCTTTATGCCGTTTTAATTATAGATTCAAAAATGTTCAAAAAAGGGATTCATTTCAATATTTCAGAACGTAAAGTTTTATTACGTGTTTTTGATATTGTTTCAATTCTACTTGTTTTATATTTTGTAAGTAACAGCTTTGATTTTGATTATTTTACCATTACCAAGGAAAATTGGAGATGGGTTTTCGTTCTCATTCTTTATGTTTCTATATTTGGAACTATTTTTGAACTTTACGATCTGCAAAAATCAAGTAAAATTGAAAAGATTTCTACGAGTATTGTTTTTACTGTTTCGGTAACAGTGCTGTTCTATTTTTTAACACCATATTTCACGCCGCTTTTGCCAGAAAATCGTCTCCAAATCATATATTTTTATTTTGCTATTATTTTTGCCTTGTTTTTATGGCGAATTGCTTATTTAACATTTATTGTGTCCCCAAGATTTTTTAAAAAAGTCCTTATAGTAGGAGAAACATCTAATATTAAAAATATCATAGAGATTTTCAATGATTCCGATCCAAATTATAAGATAGTTGGGTTTATTAATTGTGAAATAAATAAAAAGGACAAAGTTAAATTAAAGGGTATTGTTGAATATAGTCCTAAACAGATTTATCAGATTATAAAAGATGAAAATATTACAGAAATAGTAATAGCTACTTATAATTCTGAAAACATTACTCCTGAAATTTATGGAGACCTTATTACCTTATTAGAAGGTGGCTTTCCAATAAAGGAATACACGCAAGTTTATGAAGACATGACTCAACGTGTACCCGTGCAATTTGTAGGTAAAGATTTTTATAAATACTTTCCGTTTAGCAGGAGTAATCAAAATAAGTTGTATTTATTTTTTTTCCGTTTTTTTGATTTGTTAATAGCCTTTTTAGGTATTTTTTTTGGTTGCCTGTTGCTTCCATTCATTGTTCTTGGAAATCTTGTTGCTAATCGTGGCTCACTGTTTTATATACAAGAAAGAATAGGGAAAAACGGCCATTTATTCAGTATCATCAAGTATAGGACGATGGTTAAAAATGCAGAAAAAGATGGCGCGGTCTGGGCAAAAAAGAATGACATAAGAATAACCCCTTTTGGTAGATTTTTACGAAACTCACGACTTGATGAGATGCCACAGTTTTTAAATATTTTGAAGGGAGAAATGAGTTTAATTGGTCCCAGACCAGAACGCCCTCATTTTGTAAGAGAATTGTCTCAATCGATACCTTTTTACGAAACCAGGCATATTATAAAACCAGGCTTAACAGGTTGGGCACAAGTTAATACACGTTATGGTTCTTCGGTTGATGATAGCTTATTAAAACTTCAATATGATTTGTACTACATCAAGCACAGAAGCTTTTTTTTAGATGCCAATATTCTCATAAAAACTTTAAGCACCATCATTTTCTTTAGAGGGCAATAGCTTGTTGGTTAAAGTGTTTTATGAGATAGATATATCTCATAAAAAGGGCTATTAATAAAGGGATAAGTCCAAAGGCAAAAACCTGTACACCAATAATCCAATGTAATGTTAACAGGCATAACAGGATGACTAAAAACTTAAGGTATTTAATAAACCAATTTTTTGGGATTTTTCTAAAAAGTTGTCCTATCACAAAAAGGTTTAAAGCACAAGCCCAAAGCAAATTATAATTTTGATGGGTCGCTTTATGATCGGTTGCAAACCATAGGAGTAATACAACAACGCCTATAATACCGGTAATGCTAAACAAAGTAATGTCTAACCATTTACTTCTTTTGCGGCTCTTAAAATCTCTATAAGTTATAATTAGTATGAATAGCCCTATGAGACCAAAAACAACTATTGGGCTGATAAAAAAGTTGTTTGATTTTGGATGATTGGTTTGTTTATAAACCAGTATACTTTTGCCAACTACAGCAGTGTGGTTATCTTTAAATGTTGCAGCATCAAAAAATGCATGAATATAGGCTGGTAAAAACATGTGTTCTTCAGCTGTTGCGTTTTGATCAATAACGGATCCAAGGGCGATATCTATTCCTAAACTTCCCCAGGTATTCCAATATAATTTATCTTGTATTAAGGTTCTAAAAGTTTGAGGTTTAAAATCTTTTGGAGGATTGAATTGTATTGTATTGTTGGTTGATTGGTTTATAACATCTTTAATTTTGGTAGCGCAATTATCATAAAAGAAATCATATAAATAATTTCTGTTTTGTGGCTGGTAATTGTTTACTAAATAATCGTAAAGTTTTTGTTTTTGTTTTTGAGTAAGATTTAGCATCTGCTCTTCCACGCTTCTGTTTTGCCACTTATAAAATTTCAAAAAATCATAATAATTACTGGCGCCAATAGAATAATTTAATTTCCCTCTGGCAAAATTTAAGTAAAAATTAGGGGCATCAAAATCAAAGCGACCATAATCAAAAGAGATATCTAAATTTTTGATTGGATCATTAATTCTTATCGCATTATGACCAAAAGCATCATTCAATGAACTACCCGGGGCAACAGTAATCACACTGATTTTAGCCTCATTGGATAAGGTAGAAGTTTGCGAAAATGAGTATGTGAAAAATATAAGTGAGACTGTGGTAAGTAGATTTTTAAACATAAAAAGAAGTGATATATTATCTAAAGATACTAAAATCGAGTTTCAATGAAAACACATTGGAATACAGCGCCACACTTTGGTCTCCTATATCAGTAAACGCATAATCCACTTGAATCCCATTGTATTTAAAGCCAACACCAAAACTAGGTTGAAAACTCAACTGGTCTGTATTATCAATTTGTAATTCATTCTGAAAATTTCCAACCCCCGTTCTTAAATAAATCATATCAATATATCCAAATTCAAAGCCTAAAGCCGGATTGATACTTGCAAATGACGATGAAAAAACATCATTATTTTCTTCAAAACGAATATTTAAATTCAGGGCTGCTAAAAAAGAATAATCATAATTGAAAGTCATCATTTTTGAGACTCCAATTTGAAGTTTTGGAATGGTGATCTCTGTTGTTTCTGGTAATTCTTGATTTTGTCCTTCAACGGCATTTTGAATTTTGGCAAAGGCCTCCTCATTAATATTCCATGCGTTGAACGTGGTTGTAATATCTCGAGCCATAAGCCCAAATCTCCATTTGTTTTTACTTTCAAATTGAATACCCACATCTAAACCAAATCCCCAGGAAGAGGCGAAATCACCGATAATTCTTCTTATAACCTTCGCATTAACGCCATAATTCAGACCTTCTACCGGTAGTTTTCTCGCGTATGAAAAGGTTAATCCATAATCTGCAGTAGAAAATAAACTAATTCTATCATAATTAATATTGCCCTGATCATCAATAAGTTGTGTGGTATCTAAGATGTCATCAACAGCAAACCTGATTAATGAAATGCCCATGGTGCTCCGGTCATCTATGGGTTTTGCAAAAGCAACATAATCATAGTTGGCAATATTGGCGAAATAACTAGAATGCATTAAAGACAACTGATTATCTTCCAGATGGACCAACCCGGCAGGATTCCAGTATCCGGAATTGACATCAGCCGTATGAGAGGTAACGGCACTACTCATTCCTAGCGCTGCCGCATCAACCCCAATATTCATAAATTCATTGGAATATTTTCTGGTGGTTTGACCAAAAAGGGTCACAGTAACAATTAAAAAAACAGTAGTTATATATGACTTCAATCGCAATTTTTTTACAAATATGCACATAATTTATTACCTATAAACTTGAAATATGGACAGATATTGTTTGATAGTTATTTTAGACGAAAAATGTTTGTTATTTTTACATACTACAAATATCGATATATGAAAAAATATATTCCTAATGCATTAACACTTTTAAATTTATTTTGTGGAAGTATTGCTGTGATTTTTGCGGTGAACAACAATTTTGTCGCAGCATCTTTTTTTGTTTTTCTGGGAATATTTTTTGATTTCTTTGATGGTTTTTTTGCCAGAAAATTTAATGTTCAAGGACCTTTAGGCGTGCAATTAGATTCTTTGGCTGATATGGTAACCAGTGGATTAGTACCTGGAATCATCATGTTTAAGTTATTGTCTTTGTCCATAAATGAACCAGCCGTTTTATTTTTACATAATGAATGGAATGCTGTTTTTCATTTAAATGGCATCCCTTTTTCAATAATCCCTTTAATCGGTCTTTTTATAACCTTATCATCAGCCTACAGATTAGCAAAATTTAATTTAGATGAAGATCAGCAGAGCTATTTTAAAGGCTTGCCAACACCTGCTAATACCTTATTAATAATTTCACTACCATTGATAATTGAATTTCAAAACAGTGATTTAATGAATACTATTATTCTTAATAAATGGTTTTTAATAACTTTAACACTGCTGAGTAGTTATCTTTTAAATTCAAAAATTAAATTATTTGCATTAAAATTTAAAGAATGGGGATTTAAAGCCAATGCCTCACGATATACTTTTATTATGTTGTGTGTTCTTTTATTAATTCTGTTACAGTTTGCAGCTATTCCCGTAATTATTCTGTTGTATATTTCAATGTCATTGTTGGATAGTATTGCTATAAAATAATATAAAAATTAAATGGCTTCAGGTTTTTTTGCCTTATTAGATGATATAGCAACTCTTATGGATGATGTGGTTGTTATGAGTAAAATCACCACCAAAAAAACAGCGGGTATTTTAGGAGATGATTTAGCTGTGAATGCAGAAAAAGCGACTGGTTTTGTTTCTTCAAGAGAATTACCTGTTTTATGGGCCATAACAAAAGGCTCCTTTCTTAATAAACTTATTATTTTACCTATTGCATTTTTGTTGAGTTCATTTTTGCCATGGGCGGTTACCTTGATTTTAGTTATAGGAGGTTTTTATCTGGCTTATGAAGGCGTTGAAAAGATAGTAGAGTTTTTTGTGCCTCATCCACATTCATTAAAAGTGGTTAAAATAGATGGTATTTCAAAAGAAGAAGTATTGGAAGTTGAGAAAAAAAAGATAAAATCGGCCATTTTAACTGATTTCATATTGTCCATTGAAATAGTTATCCTGGCCTTAGGAACTGTTTTAGGAGAACCTGTGTTGTCTCAGATATTGGTGGTTTCTTTCGTTGCTATACTAGCAACCATTGGTGTTTATGGTATTGTAGCCTTGATAGTAAGAATGGATGATTTGGGTTACAGGCTTATTAAAAAAAGTAATGACAAAAAAGGAAGTACGTTAGCCGTTGGAAAATTACTGGTTCGAGCCTTGCCAATAGTTATAAAAAGCTTATCGGTAATAGGTACGATTGCTCTTATTTTAGTGTCTGGTGGTATTTTTACCCATAACATACAACCATTGCATCATTTTTTGGAATTTATTCCTTCATTTATTAAAGATGCCATTGTAGGATTAGCAGCTGGATTTTTAGTCTTTTTACTTGTAGGAATCTTCAAGAAGATTTATAAGATAATAAAAACCTGATTTTTAATCTCTTATTTTCTTTTTACGCAATTCGAAATTTTGACCTAGATACACTTTTCTAACCATCGCATCACTAGCCAGTTCTTCAGGAATACCTGCTTTTAAGATACTTCCTTCAAACATTAAATAAGTGCGGTCTGTAATAGCGAGCGTTTCCTGCACATTATGGTCAGTAATTAATATACCTATATTTTTCTTTGTTAAATGGGCTACAATACGCTGTATGTCTTCAACAGCCACCGGATCAACTCCAGCAAATGGTTCGTCTAATAATATAAAGCTAGGATCTGTTGCTAGCGCGCGCGCAATTTCAGTTCTTCTTCGCTCTCCACCTGATAATAGATCACCGCGGTTCTTTCTGATATGCCCTAAACCAAATTCATCTATAAGAGATTCCATTTTATCCAGTTGTTCCTTCTTGCTTAATTTGGTTAACTGTAAAACACTTAAAATGTTATCTTCAATACTCAATTTTCTGAAAACAGAGGCTTCTTGAGCCAAATATCCAATACCGTTTTGAGCTCTTTTATACATAGGATATTTCGTGATTTCGGTATTGTCAAGAAAAATTTTCCCACCATTAGGCTTTATTAAACCAACAATCATATAAAAGCTCGTTGTTTTTCCTGCACCATTAGGTCCTAATAGTCCAACAATTTCGCCTTGATTTACTTCAAGTGAAACATCTTTAACAACTTTTCGCCCACTGTAGGACTTCATTAAATTTTCGGCTCTTAAAATCATATATCATTAATGAGTGCTAAAAATAGTAAAATCATATAGACTATTTAGCAGTCATGGTTTTTAAATTAGTTTATTCTTGTTCCTCTAAGGCATCCCAAAATTCATAAGCACGGCGTAAATGAGGAATAACAATGGTACCCCCAACTAAAGTGGCAATACTTAGAGCTTCAACTACCTGATCTTTGGTTAATCCTAATTTATAACTGGTTTCCAAATGGTATTTTATACAGTCATCACATCGTAATACCGCAGAAGCTACTAAGCCTAACAATTCTTTAGTTTTAACATCTAAAGCCCCTTCAGTGTACGTATTGGTGTCTAAGTTGAAAATACGTTTGATAATCTTATTATTATCCGCTAAAATTTTATCATTCATTTTAGCGCGATACTCATTAAATTCTGCAACTATATCAGACATGTTTTTTTTCTTTTCGTTTTTGATTTCTGATGACTATTCTTGAAATTAAGATACTTACCTGATAAAGGATAAGGATAGGAATAGCAACAATAACCTGACTGGCTATATCGGGTGGCGTAATAATAGCTGAAACAATTAAAACAATCACTAAGGCATATTTTCTATATTTTATAAGAAATGCAGGGGTTACCAATCCTACTTTAGTCAGAAAATAGATGATTATTGGTAACTCAAAGACCAAACCAGAAGCTAAAACAGAAGATCTGATCAGACCGATGTAACTGCTTAAATCAAAATCATTGTGAACTTCATTACTTACTTGATAGGTTCCTAAAAAATTGATAGATAAAGGGCAAATCACATAATAACCAAATAAGACACCAATGAAAAACAATAATGAAGATATAATAATAAAACCTCTGGAGTGTTTACGTTCATTTTGGTGTAATCCAGGACTGATAAATTTCCATAGCTGATAAACAACATAAGGGAAGGCAACAACAAAACCAGCCGTTATGGCAGTCCATATATGTGCTGAAAACTGACCGGACATGGTACGGCTTTGAATTCTAAAAGGAAGTTCTGTAAAACAAAAACTTTCCATGCCTATATACTGTGAGGCTTTGCACAATAATTGGTAGGTAATAAAACTAGCCTTTGATGGACCAAAAATTAAAACATCAAAAATAAAACCTTTAGCCAAAAAAGCAGCTGTAGCAGCAATGGTAATGGCAGCGACAGATTTAATTAAATGCCATCTTAAATCTTCAAGATGATCTAAAAAAGACATTTCATTTATGTTTTTTTTTGCCATTATATGATACCTTCTTTTATTAAATCATGAATATGAACTACACCGGCATACTTTCCATTTTCTTCAACAAGTAGCTGTGAAATGCTATGAGACTCCATAAGTTCCATAGCATCTATGGCCATAGCATCAGAGTTGATGCTTTTTGGGTTTATACTCATAATCTCTTTTGCAGTTAACAAAGACATATTGTCTACCTTACTTAGCATTCTTCGTAAATCTCCATCTGTAATAATACCAATAATTTTTTCATTTTCTACAACGGCAGTAACGCCGAGCATTTTTTCGGAAATCTCAATAATCACATCCTTTAAGGGTGTATTTATGGCAACTTGAGGTTTTTCATTAACCGAAGACAAATCTCTGACTTTTAAATATAATTTTTTACCCAAGGCACCGCCTGGATGATATTTTGCAAAATCTTTACTTGAAAATCCTTTTAATTCCAATAAGCAAATAGCTAATGCATCACCTATAACCAATTGCGCCGTAGTACTTGTGGTTGGAGCTAAGTTATTCGGACAGGCCTCTTTTTCAACGAAAGCATTCAAAACATAATCAACCTGTTGCCCTAAAAACGAGTCTTTATTACCCGTAATTGCTATCATTTTATTTTTTGCGTTTTTAATAAACGGAACAAGAACTTTAATTTCCGGCGTATTGCCGCTTTTTGAAATAAAAACAACCACATCATCATTAAGTATTAAACCTAAATCACCATGAATAGCATCAGCAGCATGCATAAAAATAGCTGGTGTACCAGTTGAATTAAGAGTAGCAACTATCTTGGTAGCAATAATGGCACTTTTTCCAATACCCGTAATAATAACTCTTCCGGTTGAATTGTGAATTAAATTTACTGCTTCTGCGAAATCATCATTTACTAATTCAGATAAATATAAAATAGCTTGACTTTCTAGTTCTATAGTGCGTTTAGCATTATTTATAATAGCCTTATGGGTATCCAAAATTTATGTTTTTTTTTAATAGATGCTTATAAAGATTTTACTATCTTTAAACTTGGTCAAATTAAAATTATAAACTAATTTTAATTTCGGTTACAAAACTAACGAAAAAAAAAGAGGGTTCTCAAAATTCATTACTAAATTAATTGCTGTTTTTTTTTGATTGTTTAGAGTGTTTTTGTGTTTTATAATTAAATTTTAAAAAAGTACATGTCGATAACAAAAAGTGACTTGCATGCTGCACTGAAACAGTTTTTTGGTTTCAATAAGTTTATGGGACTTCAAGAAGGTGTGGTTGAAAGTATTTTAGCTGGAACAAACACCTTTGTAATTATGCCAACTGGTGGTGGTAAATCATTGTGCTATCAGTTACCAGCTTTGATGCAGGAAGGAACAGCTATAGTTGTGTCTCCATTAATAGCATTGATGAAAAATCAGGTAGATGCTATTAGGGGGATTTCAAATGAAGAAGGGGTAGCTCATGTACTTAATTCATCTTTAAATAAAACAGAAATTAGGCGTGTAAAAGAAGATATTGTAAACGGCATCACAAAATTATTATATGTAGCACCTGAATCTCTGACCAAGGAAGAAAATGTTGAATTTTTACGTTCTGTAACCGTTTCATTTATGGCCATTGATGAAGCCCATTGTATTAGTGAATGGGGACATGATTTCAGACCTGAATACAGAAATTTAAAACAAATTATTTCCAGAATAGGGGATAATATACCCATCATTGCCTTAACAGCAACTGCCACTCCAAAAGTACAAGAAGATGTTATCAAAAATTTAGGTATTGTTGGTGCAAAAACATTTAAAGCTTCTTTTAATAGACCTAATTTATATTATGAAGTAAGATCTAAAAACAAGAATGTCGATGCTGATATTATTCGTTTCATAAAACAAAATAGTGGAAAGTCTGGAATAGTTTATTGTTTAAGCCGTAAGCGTGTAGAAGAATTGGCTCAAGTATTGCAGGTCAATGGTATTAAAGCGGTACCCTATCATGCTGGGTTAGATGCTAAAACAAGAACGAGTCATCAGGATAAATTTCTTATGGAAGATGTTGATGTGGTTGTGGCAACCATTGCATTCGGTATGGGCATTGACAAACCAGATGTGCGTTTTGTCATTCATCATGATATTCCAAAAAGTATTGAAAGCTATTATCAGGAAACAGGTAGAGCAGGTCGAGATGGAGGAGAAGGGCATTGCCTGGCATTTTACGCCTATAAGGATATTGAAAAATTGGAAAAATTCATGTCTGGAAAACCGGTAGCGGAGCAAGAAATTGGACAAGCCTTATTGCAAGAAGTTGTGGCCTTTGCAGAAACTTCTATGTCCAGAAGAAAATTTATTCTTCACTATTTTGGAGAAGAGTTTGATAATGAAACGGGAGAAGGTGGTGACATGGATGATAATGTGCGTTTTCCTAAAAATAAGCATGAAGCTAAAGAGGATGTTAAACTTCTTTTAGAAACCATTCAAAACACCAATGAAAAATATAAATCTAAAGATCTAGTAAATGTGATTATAGGAAAGGAAAATGCCTTAATAAAATCACATAGAACAGATGAGCAACCATTTTTTGGTAAAGGAAGCCATAAAGACAATAAGTATTGGATGGCTTTACTTAGGCAAGTTTTGGTTGCTGGATATCTTAAAAAGGATATTGAAACTTACGGCGTTATTAAATTAAATGATTCAGGGATTGATTTTATTTCAAAACCAAAATCATTTATGATGACCGAAGATCATGTTTATGATATTGATCAAGACGAGGCTAATGTGATAACTTCTACTAAAGGAGGTGGTGCCTCAGCCGATGAAGTACTTATGGGAATGCTTAAAGACTTGCGTAGAGTCAATGCTAAAAGATTAGGAGTGCCACCATTTGTTGTTTTTCAAGATCCTTCATTAGAAGATATGGCTTTAAAATATCCAATGACAATAGCCGAACTGGCCAATGTTCATGGGGTTGGAGACGGAAAGGCAAAAAAGTACGGAAAGGATTTTATTGAATTAATAGCAAATTATGTTGAAGAAAATGATATCATTCGCCCGGATGATTTAGTAGTAAAATCAACAGGAACTAATTCTGCTATTAAACTTTATATTATTCAAAATATTGATAGAAAATTACCCCTTGATGATATAGCAACGTCAAAAGGAATGTCAATGAAAGAATTTATAAAGGAAATGGAAGCTATTGTATATTCAGGTACTAAACTGAATATTAATTACTGGATTGATGAAATTTTAGATGAAGATCAACAAGAAGAAATTCATGATTATTTTATGGAATCTAAAACTGATAATATAGATACAGCTATTAAGGAGTTTGATGGAGAATTTGATGATGAAGAACTACGATTGTATCGAATAAAATTTATAAGTGAAGTTGCAAATTAAAACGTGAACTTCTTTCTTTAAGCTTCTTACTTCTAACTTTGTTTTCTATCTTTGCAACTTCAATTAAAATAAAGAAAGATGCAAGACGGTTTATACGCAAAATTTAAAACTAACAAAGGCGAAATTTTAGTCGCTTTAGAATACAAGAAAACACCTGGTACAGTTGGTAACTTCGTATCTTTAGCAGAAGGAAACTTGGAAAATTCGGTAAAACCACAAGGGACTCCTTATTATGCTGGTTTAAAATTTCATAGAGTCATTCCAGATTTTATGATTCAAGGTGGCTGCCCACAAGGTACGGGATCAGGAAATCCTGGATATCAGTTTGATGATGAATTTCATGTAGACTTAAAACATGATGGTCCAGGCGTGTTATCTATGGCAAATGCTGGACCAGGTACTAATGGAAGTCAATTTTTTATTACACATGTAGCAACACCATGGTTAGATAATAATCATACGGTTTTTGGTAAAGTTGTTAAAGGACAAGATGTGGTTGATGCCATTGCACAAGGCGATAAAATTGAAAGTTTAGAAATTATAAGAGTTGGAGCAGAAGCAGAGGCATATAATTCCGTAGAAGCTTTTAGAACGTTTGAAGGTTCAAGAGAAAAAAGAATTGCTGAAACTAAAAAGGCTGCTCAAGCTGAATTAGACAAGCTAGCCGCTGGTTTTACTGAAACTAAAAGCGGATTACGTTACCAAATCATTCAAAAAGGTAACGGTAAGAAAGCCGAAAAAGGGAATATGGTTTCTGTACATTACAAAGGGCAATTAGTTGATGGAACGGTATTTGATTCTTCATATAAACGCAATGAGCCTATTGATTTTGAAGTTGGGGTTGGCCAAGTCATTTCAGGTTGGGATGAAGGGATTTTGTTATTGCATGTAGGCGATAAAGCAAGATTGGTTATTCCAAGCCATCTAGGTTATGGAAGCAGAGGTGCTGGTGGGGTAATTCCTCCAAACGCGACTTTGATCTTTGATGTGGAGTTAATGGCCATTAAATAAGCCTTATTTTTAATTAGGTAACATAAAACAAAAAAAATCGTCTCATATTTAATGAGACTTTTTTTTGCTTATATTTTGGAATCCAAATACTTATCAAATTAAAACACAAATGAGAGCTATATTATTGGGTTTATTTACTGTAATTGTTATTTCTGGTTGTTCAAAAAATGTGGAGTATTCTCAAGAATATAAAGAAAAAACGGCTGGTCGCTATTTATATAATCCAGAAGTTGTTATTGATGTTTATTTTGAAAATAATAATTTGTTTTTAAAGTGGCAGGGAGAAAAAGTAATGAAACCGATCATTTTGGATGAAAATACTTTTTTTGTTGCAGATATGTATAAGAAATTTCATTTTGTAGAACATCCTCAAACTAAAAAGGCTTATTTATCTGTATTGGATGAAGATAATGAGAAGGTAATTTCTTATGATTATTTAAAAGTGTCAGATTCTTTTAAAACACCAAGTATGTATTTAGAAAATAAGGAATTTGATAAAGCCTTATTAGGTTATTTGGATATTCAAAAACAAGATTCTACAAGCGTCTTTATAAATGAAAGCGATTTTAACAGAAAAGGATATGAATTATTAAGAGAAAAAAAATATCAGGAGGCCATCAATGTCTTTAAAATTAATGTGGCTTTATATCCTAAAAGTGATAATGTATATGATAGTTTAGCAGACGCTTATTTAAGAAGTGGAGATAGTTTACAGGCGTTTAATAATTATAAGAAAGCCTTTGAATTAAATACAGGGAACAACCGAGCTAAAGAATATATAAACAAGTATTCCAAGAAATAATTTAGATTGAAACTTTCAGTGAATAATATTAAAACTACTTGCCTATTAAGTGTTTTTTTCTTTTTACAAGGGCGTAATAAACTTATTATACCTTAAAAGGAGTCATTAGTCTTAAATTCTTGTAATGTTTTGAAGTTTCTTATACATTTCATATTTAAAACTGACCCTTATGAAATCAAAAATGACTCTTTTGTGCTTATTATTTGTTAACGCATTAAGCATGTCAGCACAAACATGGAAAACATATCCTTATGTTCCAACAGGTGGAAGCTTAATTTCTTTTCCCGTTGATGAAGGAAGACATAATGCCGAACCAGTAGAATGGTGGTATACTTCGGGACATATTACTACTGCTACTAAGAAGGAATATAGTTTTATGCTAACTTATTTTTTTTATCCAGTATCTTATTCAATCTTTAATTTTGATGGTTTTAGGATTTTAAATGTAACGGATGAATCAACTGGAATTTTTTATCAAGACACACAGCCTTTAAATTATACTACCATGTCAACTACAGGCTTAAATATTGGTACCATTTTGGCCAGTGGCCCAGAATATTTTAGAAATAGTGTAGACGGTAGCAGTAATCCTTTGCCATTTCAATATGAAGTATCTGCATCAAGTTCTAATATAAATTTGAGCATGAATTTAACAACCACTAAAAGACCTCTAATAATTGCTGGTGATGGCTATTTTGATCAAGGATTATCAAATTACACCTATTATTATTCACAAACGGATAATATAGTTTCAGGATCATTAACTGTCAATGGAACTACCGAAAATATCACCGGAACAGCTTGGATCGATAGACAGTATGGTGATTTTAATCCGTTTATAGGAGAAAATTACGAATGGTTTAGTTTAAATCTCAGTAATG
>DATCZQ010000189.1:0-47940 GCA_036525815.1 Yeosuana sp.
TAACTCCTTCAATTTCCTTTAAAACACCAAATACAACACCAGAATGAATCGAATTATTTGTAGAGCTCCCAATAATATTTCTAGGTTCTTCAGTTTCTAACAACGGTAATTTTGCTGTTAAATTATTTAATGATTGATAACGCATCCTTATACCTGGTGAAATGGCACCTCCCAAGTACTCATTTTTATCAGAAACAAAATCATATGTTATACAAGTACCAGCATCAATAATTAAAACATTACTACTAGGATATTGTTGAATTGCAGCACTAACTAAAGCCACTCTATCCATGCCTAAAGTATTTGGCGTTTCATAACAATTCTTAAATGGTAATTTTGTAGTATTATTTAGTTCAACCAGATCGAAATTTTTCTTTAGATAAGTTATATCCGAATTTTTTAGTCTTCCAACGGAAGAAATTATTGTTTTATTGATAGTTTTGAATTCTTTTCTTAATAAATCAACATGTTTTAAAATAAAATCTAATTGGACGGCTTTTTTGTATATTATTTTAGTGTCCTCAAATACAGCGAGTTTCACTAAAGAATTACCAATATCTATAACTAAATTCATGCTTATATTGAAAACGGTAAATTTACAAAACCATTTTTTATAATTTTTCTTTTGGCCAATAATAAAAATGAATATATATTTGCAACCGCATTTATGCAGCTGGTGCCTTAGCTCAGTTGGTAGAGCAAAGGACTGAAAATCCTTGTGTCCCTGGTTCGATTCCTGGAGGCACCACCAGAAAAACCCGAACAAATTGTTCGGGTTTTTTTATACTATAAATTTAAATTTACTTGTACAGGCAAGTGATCTGACGGATATCTACAATCTTTAGAATCACTTAAAACAGCGAATTTTTCAACCTTAATTTCAGGACTTACAAATATAAAATCTATTCTTTCTTTTACAGGTTCATTAAAATTAAATCCGTTAAAAGTACCTGACGGGCCAAATGGCTCTGATTTTGAAACAGTTTTTGAATCTTTTAAATACTTTAATATATATTGGATACTTTCATGGTTCTCTTGCATATTAAAATCACCCATTAAAATTACAGGATGCATTTCAGTATTTATTTCTTTGATTTTTTGTATCATTAAAATGGCGCTATTCTTTCTGGCCTCCACACCTATATGATCAAAATGAGTGTTAAATACATAAAATTGCTTATTGGTGTTTTTATTTTCAAATAAGGCATAGGTGCAAACTCTATTACAAACAGCATCCCAGCCCATTGAAACCTTTTCAGGGGTTTGTGACAACCAAAAGGTTGAAGTACTTAAAATCTTAAACTTATTACTCTTATAAAATATGGCTGAATATTCGCCTTGATTATTTCCATCATCTCGTCCAACTCCAACAAAATTATAGTCAGATAATAGACTATCTAAATCCTTCATTTGATTCGGCATCGCCTCCTGAACTCCAAAAATATCGGGCTCGTAAAATTGTAATTGATTCACCATAAAAAGCTTGCGATTTTTCCAGCTATTCTGACCCTCTTTAGGGAAATCTAACTTAATATTATAGGTTAAACACACTATATTATTTTGAGCATAAAGCCCTGTAAAAAAGAAAAATAATACAACTATTAATTTTAATTTCATTTGTTATTAATATTTTTGGAGGCACTTTAATTTTTGGCAAACAATTTATGTCTGGAATTTACAAATATTTAATTTTAAATAAGCTAAAACTAATTATTCAATTTCATCAAAAGGATTTGACTTTTGATGAAATAAAAAAACTAAAACAATCTATTATAGTTGATTCAAATTATGATGCCAGTTTTAATTATATCATTGATCTTAGATTAACTAATGTAAAAATGCCATTAAATGAACTTCAATTATACGGAAACTGGGTTCAGGAAACCCTGAGTACTAATCATAAAAATCTGGCACTTTTAACCTCAAATCCCTATCAAGTTTCAAACGCTTTATTATTTAAATTAAATGACAATTTAAAAAGTTTGCATTATGAGGTCTATAGTTCTACGGAAGGCGCTTTAGGCCACGTCAATGTTGATCTTTCAAATCTAGAATATATTGAAAATGAAATTAACAAATTAAAACTCTTTGGCTAATTTCTTATTAAATAAAATTGTATTAAGTCCATTTAAACCATTCAACTAATTAGATTAGATTCATATCTTTAAAGAAAATTCAAATTAAATGCAAAAAACATATTACGATCCGGCAGATTTAAAAAAATTTGGTAAAATTTCTGAATGGAATGAAGAATTAGGTAAAAAATTCTTTGATTATTACGGCAAAGTTTTTGAAGAAGGTGCCTTATCAGAACGAGAAAAATCATTAATTGCTTTAGCCGTAGCCCATACTATTCAATGCCCTTATTGTATTGACGCCTATACAGGCGATGGATTACAACGTGGAATTACAAAAGAAGAAATGATGGAAGCGCTTCATGTTGCTGCCGCGATTAGAGGGGGAGCTTCTTTGGTTCACGGCGTACAAATGATGAATAAAGTTAATAAGCTTGAAATGTAAGTTTTATTATTTTAATCGTCTTATTAATTAAATCTCAATTCATTTTTTAAATTGGTAACAAAATCATTACACAAACGCGAAAGCGATTTAGCAAATAGTAAAAGACAACTTGAAATATTATCAAACGGCATTTTTAGAAGTGGTGATTTACCAAAATTTGCTAACAAAATAGCTGAAACGCATCAATTTCCTTTAAAAGCAAAAAAATTAGAAATACTTCAAATTAATGTAGGTTACATGTGCAATCAAGTATGTGAACATTGCCATGTAGATGCGGGTCCAGACAGAAAAGAAATCATGACCAAAGAAACCATGATACAATGCTTGGAAGTCATCAAAAAAACAGGGGCCCATACCTTAGATTTAACCGGAGGTGCCCCAGAAATGAATCCAAATTTTAGATGGTTTGTTGATGAAGCTAGTAAAGTAGGAATTAAAGATTTTATAGTTCGATCAAACTTAACAATTATAAAATCCAACAAAAAATTTGCAGATTTACCAGAGTTTTTTAAATCTCATAATGTGCATGTGGTTTCTTCAATGCCGCATTGGACTAAAGGTAAAACAGATAAACAAAGAGGAACAGGTGTTTTTGACCAATCTATAGAAGCGCTAAAAGAATTAAATGCAGCAGGTTATGGTATGCCCGGCAGTAATCTTCGTTTAGATTTGGTTTACAATCCTTCAGGAGCCTTCTTACCTGGAAATCAAACCTCTTTAGAGAAGGATTTTAAAAAGTCTTTGTTAGAAGATTTTAACATTCATTTTCATAATTTATTCGCAATAACGAATCTTCCCATTAGTAGGTTTTTAGACTATTTAATCGCTTCAGACAATTATGAAGACTATATGTACGCATTGGTTGAAGCTTATAATCCAGCTGCTGTCAAACATGTTATGTGCACCAATACCCTGTCTGTAAGTTGGAATGGATTTTTATATGATTGTGATTTTAATCAAATGCTTGAACTGCCTGTTAACAGTAGTGTAAAACACATTTCAGATTATAATGAAGAGTTGCTTTACAATAGAGATATTGTGATATCTCAACACTGTTATGGTTGTACAGCTGGGGCAGGAAGTAGTTGTCAAGGAAGCGTCGCTTAATTATGAAATTTCTTGTCTCAATTGTTCTTTGTTTTTTTGCATTGCATAGCCATGCTCAAAAATCACTTTCTGATTTATTAAAGCATTACAACACCAAAAACATACCGTATATTTCGGTTCAAGAATTGGCAATGCCAAAAACTAAAGTCTATATATTAGATGCCAGAGAAAGGGAAGAATATAATACCAGTCATTTAAAAAATGCCGTTTTTGTTGGATATAACCATTTTGAGTTAGATTCTGTTCTTACAAAAATTCCATTTAAAAATTCAGAAATAGTGGTGTATTGCTCTATAGGTATTCGCTCAGAAACCATAGCCTCCAAGTTGAAAAAGGCTGGTTACTCAAATGTCTTCAATCTTTACGGCGGCATATTTGAATGGAAAAACAACCATTTCACGGTTTATGATTTAGAAAACGAAGCAACAGAAAATGTACACGCCTATTCAAAAGACTGGAGTATCTGGTTAAAAAAAGGCAAAAAAGTGTTTTAAAATGGGATTATTCAGCACAAAGAGTTCAGAATCTGATAATGAATTAGCAACGAATTTTTATTTTCCAACTTCAAAAAATGCCCTTATTATTTTTACCAGAAATCCAGAATTAGGAAAATGTAAAACCCGGTTGGCAAAGACTATTGGTGATGAAGCCGCTTTAGAGGTTTACAAATACTTATTAAAGCATACAGCAGAAATTTCTAAAAACATTAAAGCTGACAAATTTGTATTTTATTCTGATGGCGTCACAAAAGACGATCTTTGGAACACCAGTATTTTTAGAAAAAAATTGCAATATGGTCCAGATTTAGGGACACGAATGGAAAATGCCTTTACAGAATTATTTCAATTGAATTATAAAAAAGTTGTTATTATTGGAAGTGATTTATTGGATCTGAAGACTAAGCATGTAGATGATGCTTTTCAATTGTTAGAGACCAATGAACTAGTCATTGGACCAGCCAAAGATGGTGGTTATTATCTTTTAGGAATGAAATCACTCCATTTAAAAATTTTCAAAAATAAAGCCTGGGGAAATTCTACTGTTTTTAAAGATACAATTAAAGATATTCAAAATAGTAGCTATGCCTTAATGAAAGAATTAAACGATATTGATACCTTTGAGGATATCAAACTATATCAAGAACTTAGAAAATTTTACAATACAAATGATTAAATACATCACCGAAACCACTGATTATCTGAAGTCAAAAGGTTTTGATAAACCTGAAATTGGTATTATACTAGGTACGGGATTGGGCCTGCTTATTCAAGAAATAGAAATTATTCATGAAGTCAGCTATAATCACATTCCTTATTTTCCAACCGCGACAGTTGAATTTCATAAAGGAAAACTGATTTATGGCGACTTAGAAGGCAAGAAAGTGGTTGTAATGCAAGGTCGTTTCCATTTTTATGAAGGCTATTCATTACAGGATGTTACTTATCCTGTTCGAATTATGGAGAAGTTGGGTATTCATACGCTGCTGGTATCCAATGCTGCTGGGGCCATTAATCTTAATTTTAAAAAAGGAGAATTAATGCTTATTGATGACCACATCAATCTTCAAGGTAATTCGCCACTAGCTTTTAAAGGTGTTGAGCATTTAGGTGAACGCTTTACAGATATGAGCGCTCCTTATGATTTTGAAATTAATTCAAAATTCGAAGAGATTGCCAAAGCTAATAATATTACTTTACATAAAGGGGTTTATGCCAGTGTAGTTGGACCACAACTTGAAACACGTGCCGAATATAGAATGCTTAAAATTATTGGTGCCGATGCTGTTGGCATGAGTACGGTTCCTGAAATTATTGTAGCCAATCATTTAAAAATAAAAGCAGCAGCTGTTTCTGTTTTAACCGATGAATGCGATCCAAATCATTTAAGTCCTATTGACATCAATGAAATTCTAGCAATGGCAGGAAAAGCAGAGCCGAACATGATTACCCTATTTAAAGAATTGATTAAGACCTTATAATCATGAGTTATTTAGAAACCACACATAATGTATATAAAGAAGCAGCACTAACTCCTGATATTGGATTATGCTGCACCACGAATCCTATATGGGAATTACCAGGTTTAAAAATACCTAAAATCATGCAGGAAATGAATTATGGATGTGGCAGCACAGTGCATGCACGCGATTTAACTAATAACCCAAAAATGCTTTATGTTGGTGTTGGAGGTGGCATGGAATTACTGCAATTTGCCTATTTCAACCGTCAAAAAGGAGGTGTTGTTGGTGTTGATGTGGTTGACGAAATGTTAGAAGCTTCCCGTAAAAATTTTATGGAGGCCGAAGTACAAAATGACTGGTTTAAAAGTGAGTTTGTAGACCTAAAAAAAGGAGATGCTATGAATTTGCCAGTTGAAGACAGTAGCATTGATGTAGCAGCTCAGAATTGCTTGTTTAATATTTTTAAAACAGACGATTTAAAAAAAGCCATAGCTGAAATGTACCGCGTTTTAAAACCTCACGGACGTTTAGTGATGAGTGACCCCACCTGTGAACAAACAATGAATGATGCGTTACGCAATGACGACAGGTTACGGGCTTTATGCTTAAGTGGAAGTTTACCCGTTGCTGAATATGTAAAAGCTTTAACAGATGCAGGTTTTGGAACTATTGAAATAAGGGCCAGAAAACCGTATCGCATTCTTGATCCAATGCATTACCCAACGGAAGAATTAATATATATTGAATCTATTGAAGTAGCTGCGATTAAAGATCCCATGCCCTTAGATGGCCCCTGTATTTTCACAGGAAAAGTTGCCATTTATTATGGCGTAGATGATTATTTTGATGACAAAAAAGGACATGTTTTAATTCAAAATCAACCCTTAGCTGTTTGTGATAAAACAGCCGATGCTTTAAAAAACTTAAACAGAAATGATATTTTTATAAGTGAATCTACCTATCATTATGATGGTGGTGGATGTTGTTAAAAAAATGATTTCAAAATTTTATAGTTTTATTTTTTGTTTCTTCATGCTCTTAACCATTCAAGCGCAAGAGAATGACTATTCTTTATGGAATAATTTTCTAAAAAAACATGTTTCAAAAGAAGGTAAAGTAAATTATGTGGGCATAAAAACCAACCCAGACAATCTTAATGTCGTTTTACAGAACTTTACAAAAACAATTCCAGATGAAAGCTGGTCAAAAAACGAAAAATTAACCTTTTGGATTAATGCTTATAATGCGTTTACAATCAAACTAATTGTAGATAACTATCCGGTAAAAAGCATTAAGGACATACAAAAGCCATGGGACAAAAAATTTATTGAAATTGGTTCAAATACCATATCATTAAATAATCTAGAACATGATATTCTCAGAAAAATGAATGAACCACGGATTCATTTCGCTATTGTTTGTGCTTCTATTTCATGTCCCAAATTACAGAATGAAGCCTTTTCAGATTCTATAATAGAGTCGCAATTAACAAATGCTGCTAAAGAGTTTTTGTCAGACACATCCAAAAATTTTATTAACCCAAATAATCTTGAACTCTCCAAAATATTTCAATGGTTTGATAAGGATTTTAAACAGAATGGTTCTTTAATAAAATTCTTAAATAAATACACTGACATTGAGATTTCAGAGCATGCTAAAATCAAATTTAAAGATTACAACTGGGATTTAAATGACTAAGATTTCAATCATCATTCCTGTTTTTAATGAGGCAAAAACGATCACTTCCCTGCTTAATTATCTAATTAAATGTTCATTAAAAGAAAATATTGAAGAAATAATTGTGGTGGATGGCGGCAGTAGCGATAACTCCATTGAAGTTATATCTGCATTTAAAAATATTCTCCTGGTAATTTCTGAAAAAGGCAGAGCCAAACAAATGAATACTGGAGCAAAAAATGCTTCTGGTTCCATTTTATATTTTTTGCATGCAGACTCCTTTCCACCAAAAAAATTTGATCAATTAATAATTGATGAAGTAGAAAACGGCAAACCTTCCGGTTGCTTTAAAATGCAGTTTGACGATAATCATTGGTGGTTAAAACTTGTGGGGTGGTTTACTCAATTTTCATGGTCCATTTGCCGTGGTGGAGACCAAAGCCTTTTCATAACAAAAACATTATTTTATAAGATTGGCGGTTTCAATGAAGCATATATTATTTATGAAGACAATATCCTCATAAAACAACTATGTCAGTTAAAAGAATTTAAGGTCATTCAAAAAAACATCATTACTTCCGCTAGGTTATATAAAAAGCATGGCATCTGGAAATTACAGTATCATTTTTTTATGATACACCTAAAACACAGACTTGGTGCTTCTGCAAAGACATTACACAATTATTATAAAAATAATATTGGTTAATTTTTAGAATAAACCTCTTTAATAATTGACTCAACAGGTTTATTCTGAGGTGTAAACCAGGCGTCATTAGGTCCTCCAACACTTTCATTATTATGGAACCATTTCCAAATAAATCCCCCTGCAACCCAGTCTTCATTCCAAAAGCTATCAAAAAAAGCCTTTGTGGCATTCGTTTGAGCGTTCAAATTCACAACATCCATTTCCACATCTGAACGCCATGGTTCCTTTGCACTAAAATCCACACTTCGGTAACCAAATTCTGTGAATAAAACTGGTTTTTTTAAGTTGCTGTAAAACGCTTTCATTTCGGTTTTCCAAGGCAGTAATCCCGTTTTACAATCTTCGAACGATGGGGTTTTTAAATCACTAATAGGAAAATACCCATCTATACCAATGAAATCAAGTTCGCTCCAAAAAGGGGTTTTATGATATTCATTCCAATTAGCAGCATAAGTAAGTTTTCCATGATAAACATTCTTGACTTGTATAATTAACTTTTCCCAATAATCCGGACGTTTATCTATAAAATTCTCTAATTCTGTACCAATACAAAATATCTCAACATCAGTTTCCTCGGCTAATTCTGCGTAATCCTTAATGAACTTAGTATAAGAATCTTCTAAAAATTTCCAGTCTTCTTCGGTCGTCATATTAATTTGTCCAGTAAACTCTCCTCGCCATACCCAAATTTGAGGTTTCATCATTACAAGAACACCTTCTTCCTTTAATTCTAATATATATTGTTTAACTCCAGTCTTAGTTTCACCAAACCACTGCCTGTTAGAATTATATTGAATTTCCGGATGTGATAAATTTTTAATAAAACCAAATGGCATGACAGACGCATAATTAGCGTGTATTTTTAAAACCGGATCAATATTTTTTTTACTTATTGAATCTCTTGAAGCCACAAAACTTACGCCGTTTATTTTAGTTGGATTAATACTTGTCATTGCGCAGCCGCATAACAAAAACAATAAACAAAATGCATAAATTAGCCTCATAAGCATTAATTTTTCTCTAAATTTAAGGAAACAAATGAAAAGTTAAATAGGTTTTAACAATTCATACGACCAAACAACAAATTAAATCATTTTATGGAACACGTTGTTATTATTGGAAATGGAATTTCAGGCGTCACAGCTGCCCGACATATTCGGAAACTTTCTGATAAACGCATTACCATTATTTCTGCCGAAAGTGATTATTTTTTTTCAAGAACAGCACTCATGTATGTTTATATGGGTCATATGAAGTTTGAGCATACCCAACCTTATGAAAATTGGTTTTGGAAAAAAAACAATATTGAATTGGTTAAAGGTTTTGTAAAAACAATTGATACTGAAACCAAAATACTTTTTTTTGAATCCGGAAATTCCTTAAAATTTGATAAACTTATCATCGCCACAGGGAGCAAACCCAATAAATTTGGTTGGCCCGGCCAAGATTTAAAAGGGGTGTTAGGTATGTACCATAAACAAGATTTAGAACGTTTAGAGCAATTGGCACCTAATAACAAAGTCTGCAAGCATGCAGTTATTGTTGGTGGAGGTTTGATTGGCATTGAACTGGCTGAAATGCTGCATTCCAGAAACATTCCTGTTACTTTTTTAGTAAGAGAATCTAGTTTTTGGAACGGTGTTTTACCACAAGGGGAAAGCGACATGATTAACAGACATATTATAAGTCATCATATTGATTTACGTTTATCCTCTAATTTAAAACAAATTACTTCGGATGAAAATGGAACAGTAAAATCGGTTATCATTGAAGAAACTGGAGAAGAAATTCTTTGCGATTTAGTTGGCTTAACAGCTGGTGTATCACCCAATATAGAATTTATAAAATCTACGAAAATAGAAGTTAACAGGGGTGTTTTAGTTAATAGACAGCTTGAAACAAACATTCAAAATATTTATGCTATTGGGGATTGTGCAGAACAAAGAGAACCCATTGGAAACAGAAAACCAGTTGAAGCTGTTTGGTATACTGGCCGTATGATGGGTGAAGTGGTTGCGCAAACCATTTGTAGTAATAGAATGTCATACAATCCGGGACATTGGTTTAACTCGGCCAAATTTTTTGATATTGAATATCAAACTTATGGATGGGTTTTTTCAAAACCTAAAGAAAGCCACGCACATTTTCATTGGAAACATCCAGATGACACCAAATGCATAACCATAGAATATAACACAATCACCAATGAGTTTTTAGGAATCAATACTTTCGGGATAAGAATGCGGCATGAGACTTTTAATACATGGCTTAATGAAAAACGGGATATTGATTATGTTCTTAATCATTTTAGTGAGGCTAATTTTGATCCTGAATTATATAAATGTTATGAAAATGACATTTTAATTACTTATAAAAATCAACTACAAAAAGCATAAGATGAGTCATAAATTTCAAGAGAGTATGTCTTTAGCCAAACCTGATGCTCAAGATTTAACGCTTAAGCAGAAAATCTCCGTTTTCATTGGGATTACTGGCGTTTTTATTCTGATTTTGTCTCTTTTTAATAGTGGTTATTCTAATCAAAGTTTGTTTTTATTACTGGCTTTAGGAGGCATCGCATTGGGCGTCATATTGTTCTCAAATGACATTTATTTAAACAAATCAGAAGGCATCAACAATAATGGTGTTTGGTTTAAATCTATCTCATCAAAAGGTTTCTTGGGTTGGGTGACTGCTGTTACGTTAACGCTATTCTATATTGTGCTTTACTTTTACCCATATCTGTTAGGGTTAGGCCAAAAAGGAGATGCAAATACCGGAATGATCGCCCTTTTTGATCCGTTAAGTAAGTTGTTAAATGGCCATGAAGCGAGCCAATGGTTTGTTTATGGAACACTCTATACCGTTGGCATTTTAGTATTTGGATATAAATTTATGTTGAAATATCGACATAACAGATACCAACAATTAAGAACAGGTTCTGTCATGTTTTTTCAGTTGGCATTTGCCTTTTTAATTCCAGAATTCATGTCTAGGTTAAATTCAGAAACATTTAGTCTTCCCTATTATGATTTGAAAAGCATTTGGCCCCTAAACTATTACAACTTTGAGCAATATAGAATTGATGAATTTATTAATGCTGGTAATATTGGGCTTGCCCTACTTATTTTCGGTGTTATTTCTATATTTATCATTACCCCTGTTTTAACCTATAAATATGGAAAACGTTGGTATTGCTCTTGGGTCTGTGGCTGTGGTGCCTTAGCTGAAACTGTAGGGGACCCCTTTAGACAATTAAGTGATAAACGGCAAGTAGCCTGGAAAATTGAACGCTGGGTAGTTCACAGTGTTTTGGTATTTGTTTTACTCATGACCACTGCCGTGATTTATTCGTATTTAGGAAAAGACACTTCTAAATATTGGTTAACAAAAGAGGTGTTTTTGGCTTTAGTCGGAGGCTTGTTATCTCTGGTTTTTGCTTTAACTATGATATTTAAAAGACAAGAACTTGGGAAAGATGCACGCTATGGAGCCATTGGTTATTTTGTCATTATAATAACCCTTATTGGTATTCATTTTCTTGACCCTCAATCAAAACTATTTTTATTCAAGGCTGAATCTTTAAGAACTGCCTATGGTTTTATAATTGGATCTATCTTTTCAGGCGTTATTGGAACTGGGTTCTACCCTATTTTTGGGAGTAGAGTTTGGTGTCGTTTTGGTTGCCCTATGGCGGCTATTTTAGGATTTCAACAACGCCTATTCTCGAAATTCAGAATCACAACCAATGGCGGCCAATGCATTTCATGTGGTAACTGTTCCACCTACTGTGAAATGGGAATAGATGTCAGATCCTACGCCCAAAAGGGAGAAAACATAGTGCGCTCAAGTTGTGTGGGTTGCGGAATTTGCAGCGCTGTTTGCCCAAGAGGTGTTTTAAAATTAGAAAACGGAAATCTGCATGGCCGTATCAATCCTAATCAAATATTATTAGGAAATGATGTGAATTTAATCGATTTATTAAAATCTTAACAAATTCATAAATTATTGTACTTTTGCAGCACGAAAGTTAATACTTTATGCCCAACATAAAAGTAATCATTCCTGCTTATAATGAGGAAAATTCTATAGCGCAAGTTATTAATGATATACCCAAAATTGTTAATGAAGTTATTGTTGTCAACAATAATTCAAATGATAACACTGCTAAAAATGCAACAAATGCTGGTGCTACTGTATTAACTGAATTAAATAAGGGTTATGGTTATGCCTGTTTAAAAGGGATGGATTACATTTCCAGCCAAAATTTAAAACCAGATATTATAGTGTTTTTAGATGGTGATTACAGTGATTACCCCGAGGAACTTATAAAGCTTATAAAGCCAATTATAAATAATAATATTGATTTGGTTATTGGAGCTAGAAACAAAAGCTTAAGAGCAGCAAATTCCATGACACCACAACAAGTTTTTGGTAATTGGTTAGCTACCTTATTAATGAAATTTATTTATGGGGCTCGTTTTACAGATTTAGGACCTTTTCGAGCTATAAAATATGAAAAGTTACTAGCTTTGCATATGCAAGACAAAACATATGGCTGGACTGTTGAAATGCAACTGAAAGCACTAAAACAAAAATTGACATATGTCGAAATTCCTGTTAAATATAGACAAAGAATTGGGGTCTCAAAAGTGTCAGGAACGATAAAAGGTAGTATCTTTGCAGGCCTCGCAATTTTAGGTTGGATTTTTAAATACAGTATTAAAAAATGATTTTTGTTACTTTAATTATAGTGATTTACACTATTTCATTATTACTTATTTTCATGTATGCTCTGGCACAGCTTAACTTGTTATTTAATTATTTATCCTCAAAAAAGAAAATTGACACCTCGGAAGAATTCGATTTTTCAAATCCGGAAGAAATCCCTTTTGTAACTATTCAATTGCCCGTTTATAATGAAATGTATGTGATGGACCGTTTATTGGACAACATTGCGCTAATAGATTATCCTAAAGATAAATTAGAAATTCAGGTCTTAGATGATTCAACTGATGAAACAGTAAAAACAACTTTTGATCATATTGAAAAACTAAAACAAACCGGATTAGACATTAAACAAATAACCAGAGTTGACAGAACTGGTTTTAAAGCGGGAGCCCTTAAGGAAGGTTTAAAAATTGCTAAAGGAGAATATATTGCGATTTTTGATTCTGATTTTCTTCCTCAATCGGATTGGTTAAAACGCACGATCCCTTACTTCAAAGATGAAAAAATAGGTGTTGTTCAAACACGTTGGGGGCATATTAACCGAAATTATTCTATTCTTACTAAAATACAAGCTTTCGCCTTGGATGCTCATTTTACATTAGAACAAGTTGGCAGAAACAGTAAAGGTCATTTTATTAATTTTAATGGTACCGCTGGTGTTTGGAGAAAGTCCTGCATAATTGATGCTGGGAACTGGGAAGGCGACACCCTTACAGAAGATCTGGATTTAAGCTATAGAGCACAACTCAAAAACTGGAAATTTAAATATCTGGAGGATGTTGAAACACCTGCTGAACTTCCTGTAGTTATTAGTGCTGCAAGATCTCAACAATTTAGATGGAATAAAGGTGGGGCTGAAAATTTTAAAAAAATGTTATGGCGTGTTTTAAAGAGTCACAACATTTCAGCCAAAACTAAAATTCATGGGATTTTACATTTACTTAACAGTACGATGTTTTTGAATGTATTAATTGTTGCCGTTTTAAGTATTCCAATGCTTTATATTAAAAATGAGTACGCCCATTTGAAACCATACTTTTATGTGATGAGTTTCTTTGTCATTAGTACCATCATATTTTTTATCTGCTATTGGATTATGTACAAAAATATTTATGGAAGTGGTATTAAAAACTTCATTAAATATATTGGAATGTTTTTTACTTTTTTCTCAATTGCTATGGGCTTTTCATTACATAATTCCATTGCCGTTCTTGAAGGACATTTTGGTAAAAAAAGTGAGTTTATCAGAACCCCAAAATTTAATATCAGTACCTTAAAAGAAAGCTGGAAAGGCAACAAATACATTAAAAAAGGCATATCTATACATGTCATATTTGAAGGCCTTTTAATGCTTTATTTTGCCTTTGGTATGTATAGCGCGTTTATTGTAGGTAACCAAGGTGGTGACTTTGGATTGTTCCCATTTCACCTTATGCTATTCATTGGTTTCGGTTATGTTTTTTTAAATTCAATAACGTCAAAGGCATAAGTTAACGGATTCCTATTTAAAAAGTTACATCTAACACTAGAATCTCTCCTTTTCTATCAATAGTTACTGTGGTATTACTGCCTTTTTCAAACTTGCCTAAAGATTTCATGTAACTCATCATATCTTCAATATCGTTATCACCCATTTTAATAACAATATCTCCTTTTTGCATTCCTGCTTTTTGTGCAGGCTTATCCTCACTGACACCGTCAATTCTCATTCCCTTACCGTCAAATAAATAATCCGGTACCACCCCTAATGTTACTTTAAATGCCGGAACTTCTTGACTTTCATTCTTAGTTTTCCTGAAAGCTATTTTCCCATCGTCATTTAATTCTGTTATAATTGATAAAATAAATTGAGTAATAGTTTCCATTCCATCATAATTCAGCTTATCAGCATCATCAGAAGGTTTGTGATAGTCTTCATGTTGCCCCGTAAAAAAATGAAGCACAGGAATATCCATAAGATAAAACGACGTATGATCACTGGGCCCCACCCCAGATTCATGTTCTGCAATATGTAATTCCCCCTTATTTGCAAATAGGACTTGCTTAAAAATTGGAGATGTTCCCACTCCATGAACAGCTATAGCGTTCTCATTGTTTAAACGACCAACCATATCCATATTTAGCATATAATCCACTTTTTTTAAATCAATAGTTGGATTCTTAACATAATAATTAGACCCTAATAAGCCCATTTCTTCTCCGGAAAATGCAATAAACAAATAATTATTATTAGCGTTTACACCTTTAAGGCTTTTAATTAAATGCAACATGGCAGCCACTCCACTGGCATTATCATCTGCTCCATTATGAATTTCAGGCTTTTCCCCTCTATATAAAGTACCTTCTATTCCCATTCCTAAATGATCATAGTGTGCCCCAATAACTATAATATTTTCCGCATGATTATCTAAATAACCAACCACATTAGTACCTGTTATCGTACTTTCTTCAGATTTACTGACATAATCTACCTTCCCATGCGGATCACTTTTATCTTTAAATGAAAATTCTTGAAAATATCCATTTGTTCCTTTTGCTACTAATCCCAGATTTTTAAATCTATTTGCTATATAATCAGCAGCCATTTGTTCATAAGAAGTTCCTGTCTGTCTTCCCTGAAGACTGTCAGATGCTAATAACATAACATCTTCCTTCATTGATACATCAACTGGTTGAACTTTTTTACATGAAATAAATAGAGCTATTAAAAAAAGAAGATAAATCGGTTTCATAAGAACGATATTTAATATAAATAATAAAAAAACTGTATAACTATTAACGCAATAAACAAGAATGTTTATTTTTATATAAAAATAGTTTAAAAATGAAATCCCTCATAATTATAACAGGTTTATTCTGTTTTCTTTCTTGTAAAAATGATAAGACTACCCCAACAAATACAGCAACATCAGAAGCATCTAGTATTGAAGTTAAAAAGGATTCTTTAATTTTTGCTGAAGAGAAACACTTTAAATCTATCAAACAAATCACCTTTGGCGGGGATAATGCCGAGGCCTATTGGAGTTTTAATGATAAGCAATTGGTTTTTCAATCCAACAATAAAGTATGGGGACTCAATTGCGACCAGATGTTTATAATGACTCATGGAGAAACCTTTAAAGATTTTAAACCAAAAATGATAAGTACTGGAAAAGGAAGAACTACATGTGCCTATTTTCTGCCCGATAACAATCATTTTGTATATGCCTCAACTCATTTAGTGGATGAAAAATGCCCTGAAGTTCCTTTAAGAAAAAATGGAAAATATGTTTGGCCCGTTTATGATTCCTTTGATATTTTTGTGGCTGATCTTGATGGCAATATTACAGAGCAACTGACCAATGAACCCGGCTATGATGCTGAAGCCACTGTTTCTCCAAAAGGTGATAAAATTGTATTTACCTCAACCAGAAGTGGTGATTTAGAGCTTTATACCATGAATATTGACGGCAGTCATGTTAAACAAATTACTAATGAATTAGGATATGATGGAGGTGCTTTCTTTTCTCCTGACGGAACAAAATTAATTTTCCGCTCTTCCAGACCAAAAACGGAAGAAGCTATCAAAGCTTATAAAGACCTGTTAGCGAATGGTCTGGTTGAACCAACAGAAATGGAGTTATATATATGTAATGCCGATGGAAGTGATATGCGTCAATTAACTAATTTAGGCAATGCCAACTGGAGTCCATTTTTTCATCCATCAGGTGAAAAAATATTGTTTTCTTCAAATTTTGAAGCAGAAAGAGGATTTCCATTTAACCTGTATATGATTGATCTTGATGGGAAAAATTTAGAACGTGTTACACATAGTGAAACCTTCGATGCTTTTCCTGTTTTTTCAAACAACGGCAAATATTTAGCCTTTTCATCCAACAGAAATAATGGTGGCGGAAGAGACACAAATCTATTTATTGCTGAATGGGTGGATTAACATTAACTTTTATTAAATAAACTTCCTGAACTTTTGTTTTTAAAACGATATCAACCTTCACTCATATATGTTTTATTAACGATTCTTTTTTATATAAGTTTCGCCTATGATATAAACCGAAATGACTACATAAAACTCATTTCTTTATATGCCGCATTGTTTTTTCTATTTTATAAACTCATAAAATTAAATGCACAAAATTTCACATTTTTAGCAGTATTAGCGTTTAGTTTTAGATTCCTTTTTTTGTTTTCTATACCCAATTTATCTCAAGATTTTTATAGGTTCATTTGGGATGGCCGAATGATTCTTGAAGGATTTAATCCCTATTTATTCACCCCAGAATCATTTATTATAAATGGTATTACTCCTATAAGCCAAGCACAAGAATTATACAATGGCATGGGTATTTTAAATGCTAGCCATTTCACCAATTACCCACCTCTTAATCAACTGTGTTTTGTTATGGCTGGTTTGTTTGCCGGAAAAAGCATTTTAGGTTCAGTAATCGTTTTAAGATTAATAATCATTGCAGCAGATTTTGGAACCCTTTATTTTGGGAAAAAATTACTTAAAAAATTAAATATTCCTGTAAATAATCTTTTTTGGTTTTTACTTAACCCCTTTATTATCATTGAACTTACGGGTAATTTACATTTTGAAAGTGTAATGATTTTCTTTTTAATCTGGAGTTTATATCTATTTCAAATTGGTAAGTGGCGGTATGCTGCTTTCGCATTTGCCTGTTCCATTTCAATCAAGCTTATTCCATTAATATTTCTACCTCTTTTTTTTAATTGGTTTTTTAAAGGAAACATTACAACTAATAATTGGAGATCTTATTTTTTTGAATTAAAAAACCTCTTTGTCTTTTATGGTCTTATCCTTTTAATAAGTATCATTTTATTTATTCCATTTTACAATGCAGACTTTCTAAGTAATTATGCTCAAACTGTTGCATTATGGTTTCAAGATTTTGAATTTAACGCAAGTCTTTATTATATAGCCAGGTCCATAGGTTATTTATTTACAGGTTATAATGAAATAGGTATTATTGGAAAAATAATTCCCGTGATAATGATATTATTTGTTTTTTATGCTTCCTTTTTTAGAAATAATAAGACGCTTAAAGAGTTAATTACTAGTATGCTCATCGTTCTATCCTTTTATTATTTCATGAGTACTACGGTTCATCCCTGGTATATAGCAACTCTATTAATATTATCTATATTCACCAATTACAAATTCCCCTTGGTATGGAGTTTTGTGGCTATATTAAGCTACTTAGCTTATGCTAACTCAGACAATACAGAAAACCTATGGATTATTGGACTGGAATATTCCATTGTATATGGATTTCTTATTTGGGAAGTATTTATAAAAAAGGCTGCCAAATTGGTAGCCTGAAATATACTGTCTAAAAGTAACTTAGAGTTTTTCTAAATTCATTATGGTGTTGACTATATTTTCATCTTCATAACCATCGGGATCCTTTGTTATAATAGTTTCAGTTTTATAGGTGATTTTAAACTTAGTTCCTATAAAAACTTCTGAATTTAAATCAAATTCCTTTGAAACGGCTTCATCAACTTTTTGAAAAGTTAGGGTATATTCTTCATCATCGTTATGCTTTGCAATGAAATTATAACCATAATCTTCATGGCCATCAAAAATGGCCTCAACAGTAATGATGTCTTGACTAACTAAAATTATTTTATTTGTTTGCAATGTCGTGAATGAAAAAAGAGGAGCCATAAAAAAGGTAGCGATTAAAAAATAAATTGTTTTCATAAGTTTATATTATTTGATTTACGCATAGGAGCATATAATAATCTTGATATAAAAAATTATAAGGTCAAATACTACGTAAAAAGTTAATTGAAATGATATGTTGTTTTCAGAAATTTACCACCTCAAGTCTGAAAATGCTTTTAGTAAAACTTTTTAGAATTTTACATGTGGTATCAGCTATTTAGATTTTAAGCTTCAAATATATCTTTTGATTCCTTAAATGTCTTAAACTCCAGCATATAGCCATTAGGATCCTTAACAAAAAAGGAAGCATGTTCACCTAATTGATCTTTAAGATACGTAGATTCAGTAACCAGGTCTAACTCAAAACTCTGAAGCTTAGCATAGACTTTTTTCCAAGCATCATAATCTACAATCACACCAAAATGAAATGAGGGTAATATTTTACCTTCAAAAATATAATTTGGATTATTAAAATTGATTTTTTTTGCCTTAATAAATGTTATTTGATGTCCAAATAAATTTATATCAATCCAATTTTGAGTATTTCTACCGTAAGTAGCACCAATGCTATCAATATAAAAGTTTTTTGTTTCTTTTACACTTAAACATGGCAAGGACATGTGAAAAGGTGTATTCATATAAATGTAAATTAAAGTGTTTTCAAACTTTCTATTCTGTAAATTACAAAATCGTCATCAGAATCTTCAATAATTTCAATAAAAGAGACTCTGAACAATTTACCTATCAAACCTTTATCGTTTTTTAAATCAAATTGCTTTAATACTCTTGGGTGTACTTCTTCAAAAACCATTTCTTCACCACTTTCAAACAAAAACTTGTAATATCCGTCTTTGTATGACATAAAAACAGCGTCAACCATTTCAACAAATCATTTAATCTATATCCATTTCTTCAGAATCCTCCTCTATTTCAATTTCAGGATCTTGAATAGCATCCGGATCATCACTGTCAAAATCTTCATAATCATCTTCATCATAGTTTTCCATGGTTTTCACCAATTTAGTACTCACTTTAATGAGATATTTTGTGTCCTCCGTATTCACTTCAACAGCTTCAACTAATTCGTTTTTAGCATTTCTAAAAGTGATAATATCTTCTTCATCATATCCTTCAGGATATTTTTCAACTAAAAGCCCTAAAATTTCTGGGGTTAATTTTTTAAAGTCAACAATGACTCTTTTTCGGTTGTCTTTTTTGTTCATAATTACATATCTAATAGGTAGGCAAATATAAGTGGTGCCACTATTGTAGCATCACTTTCTATAATAAATTTTGGTGTGTTAATATCCAATTTTCCCCAGGTTATTTTTTCATTTGGAACTGCTCCGGAATAAGAGCCATAACTTGTAGTTGAATCACTTATTTGACAAAAATAACTCCAAAACGGTGTATCTGTACGTTCCATATCCTGATACAACATAGGTACTACACAGATTGGAAAATCTCCGGCGATACCTCCTCCAATTTGGAAGAAACCAATGCCATTTTTTGAATTATCAGTATACCAATCTGCAAGAAAGGTCATATACTCAATACCCGACTTCATCGTACTGGCTTTAAGTTCTCCTTTAAGCACATAACTAGCAAAAATATTTCCCATAGTACTATCTTCCCATCCCGGAACAATTATAGGCAAATTTTTCTCTGCTGCTGCATACATCCATGAGTCTTTTAAATCTATTTCATAATATTGCTCAAGCACTCCTGATAAGAGCATTTTATACATAAATTCATGAGGCAAATAACGTTCTCCCTTATCATCCGCATCCTTCCATATTTTATAAATATGTTGTTGCAAACGTCTAAATGCTTCATGCTCCGGTATACAGGTATCTGTCACTCTATTTAAACCTTGCTCCAGTAAGTCCCATTCTTCCTGCGGGGTTAAATCACGATAATTTGGAACACGCTTATAATGTGAATGTGCCACCAAATTCATAATATCTTCCTCAAGATTAGCTCCGGTACATGAAATAATTTGAACTTTATCTTTACGAATCATTTCAGCAAAAATCTTACCTAATTCAGCAGTACTCATAGCTCCTGCTAATGACACTAACATTTTAGAACCTTGATTTAATTGCGCTTCATAACCCTTGGCTGCATCAACAACCGAGGCTGCATTAAAGTGCAAATAATACTTTTCAATAAAATTAGAAATGGCTCCTTTAGTATTCGTCATCATCTTCAAATTTAGAAGGGTTATTTTTTTGGTTTAAGCCTTCATATGAATTATCATAATCATCGCCAATGTTTTCTTCTGCAAACTTATAACTTAACAATTTGTAATATAATCTAGCCGCTAAAAAGTCTGAAGAGGCATTATATTCATTCGGACTTAATCCAACAAGTGCTATCCCAACGATGTTTTTTTCTTGTATCAGTTTGTTTAAAAACTCCAAAGTTTCATACCAAAATAAACCTCCCGGTTCTGGATTTGAAACAGAGGTCATAATTGAAATGTCAATTGCAGATAAATCAAAGGAAATAAAAACGTTTCCAGTCATTTGATCAATAGCTGAATCCATCCATGAATCATCAACAGCCATTTCATGTGCATAATACACCTTTTCGTTATCAACTACTGTTTTCTCCTTGGCATTCATCGAGCGAATACCAACTTGAATTAGATTAGTGGTTTGGCTTGCTTCATAAAGCGCACAGTTTTTATGGAAAGCTGAACCTTGATAGGTTTTAAGCAAGTTTGCATGGGCGTCTACATGAAGTACTGTTAAGCTGTCAAAGCACTCATTAAATGCTCTAATAGCACCTATTGACACGGTATGATCACCTCCAATGAGAGTAACAAACTTGTTTTTCTTTATATATTTTTTTGTTGACTGATGCACGGCACTTACCATAGCTTCAGCCGACTCACTTTCAGTCACAGCTTCAGCTATATATATACCTTGCTGAAATACTTCGGTATCTGTTTCAATATCGTAAAGATTAAGCTTTTCTGATGCATTTAAGAAAGCTTCAGGTCCGTTTTTTGGACCTTTTAAAGAATTTGTTCCATCATAAGAAACCGGAATCAGCACAATTTTTGATTGTTCTTGTTTTGAAAATTCCTCCGGAATTCCAGCATACGTTTTATTATTCATTATAACCTAAAATTTTAAGTAAGTCTTCACTTTTTTGTTCTTCACTAAATAATTCTTGGGTAAGGTTACCCTCTTCATCTATATCTATTAAAATATGTTTTGGCGATGGAATCAAGCAATGTTGCAAACCACCAAACCCACCAATGGTCTCTTGATAAGCACCTGTATTAAAAAACCCTATATACAAAGGTTTTTCTCTATTATATTTTGGCAAATATATGGCATTCATATGTTGCTCACTATTATAATAATCATCACTATCACAGGTTAGCCCACCTAACAAAACACGCTCATAACTGTCATTCCATCTGTTAATTGGTAACATAATAAACCTTTTATTGATGGCCCATGTATCAGGTAGCGTGGTTATAAAAGAAGAATTAATCATATTCCATTTCTCTCTATCATTTTGTTGTTTTTGATATAATACCTCATAAATAGCACCCCCACTTTCACCAACAGTAAAACTTCCAAATTCTGTAAAAATATTCGGCACTTTTACTTCCTCCTCATCACAAGCCAGTTTTATTTGATTGAGTATTTCATCAACCATATATTCATAATCAAAATCAAAAGCCAGTGAATTTTTTATTGGAAAACCACCACCTATATTTAAACTATCTAATGACGGGCATATCTTTTTTAAACTTGTATAGACCTTTAAACATTTTGATAATTCGTTCCAGTAATAAGCATTATCTCGTATACCAGTATTAATAAAAAAGTGTAACATTTTTAACTTCACCTTTTTATTATCTCTAACCTGTTTGTTATAAAAAGGAACGATATTCTTATATCCAATGCCTAACCTTGAGGTATAAAATTCAAATTTTGGTTCTTCCTCAGAAGCAATTCTTATTCCTATATTAAATTTACCATTTATTTCTTCTGACAATAATTCTATTTCTTCATAATTATCAATAATAGGAATGCATTTATTGTGTCCACTATTTATCAACCGAGCAATATTTGTAACATATTGAGCTCGTTTAAACCCATTACTAATTACATAGGTGTTTTCAGTTATTTTACCTTCTTCTTTAAGGCTCTCCACAATATCAATATCAAACGCAGAAGAGGTTTCAATATGAATATCATTCTTTAAGGCTTCATTTAAAACATGTTTAAAATGGGAGCTTTTTGTACAATAACAATAATTATATTTTCCTTTATATTTATTATTTTTTATAGCTTTTTCAAACCATCCTTTAGCTCTATGAATGTTGTTTGAAATTTGAGGTAAGTAAGTAAATTTTAATGGTGAGCCATATGTTTCAACCAATTCCATTAAATCAATATCATGAAATTGCAAATTCCTATCTTCTAACTTAAATTCTTCTTGTGGAAAATCAAAAGTTTGACTAATAAGATCAATATATTTAGTATTCATTATTCTCTTTATGGTATAAATTTCTCAAAAATATTTTAATTACAGGTAATAAAATCGATAATTTCTAAGAAATTCAAATTTGTTTTTGAACACATGTTGTCGGTACAAACCCATAAATATGCTGGCTTGATATAATTGATTCAGTGGAAGTTAGCTTTAAAATTCGGTTACTTAATCTGTAAGCTGCTTTTGAGCATGACTTCCTACTGCTCATAAGCCCAAACATATAAACATATTTCAATATTGTTCAGCTAAATGCAGTACAAATGAAATATAAAAAATTGAATTTTAAACCTTTTTTTTATTTTTTTTGAAAAAAATGCAAGTAAGTAGACTATAGCATTTTAAGGGTATTTAATTCTTGCTCTGTTAGATGTTTCCAATGACCTCTTGGGATGTCTTTTTTAGTCAGATGCCCAATAGCCACACAATCAAGACCTACAATTTCATATTTTAAATAATCAAAAATAGATCGAATTATGGTATTACCCGTATTTTTAATTTTTAATCCAATTTCATTTTTTGAGGCGCCATCAATATAGCTTATTTCTTCAACAGCTATTAATTTTCCTTCTATTTTAATTCCTGCCTGAATTTTCTTTAAATCCTCCAATTTTAAATTTTTATCTAATTCAATATGGAATAATCTTGGAACACCATTTTTTGAATTAGTGAACTTTTCCACAATAACCTCGTCATTTGTAAATAACAATAAACCTTTTGAGTTTCTTCCTAATCGCCCAATAGGCTTAATTCGCGATGTGGTAGCATTAGCGACTAAATCCATTACTGTTCTTCCTTTACCTTCACTAGTAGTAGTAGCAAAGCCTTTTGGCTTATTAAGTAAAACATAGGCCTTTTTCTCCGGATTTACCCTAGCACCATCATAACGAACCTCATCATCTGGTTTTACTTTATAACCCATCTCAGTAATTACCTTTCCATTCACTGTAACCAGTCCAGTCGCAATATGCGTGTCTGCTTCTCTTCGAGAACACACACCTGAATTGGCTATATATTTATTTAATCTAATTTCATCTGGATTAGATTTTTTTACAGAACTAGTTTTTTTAGAATCTGATGATTTAGAAGATTGCGCATTCTTTTTAATAGGTGAATTTCCTCTTGCAAAACTTTTAGATCGGCTATTATCACTGCCTCTTCCTGAAGTTGTTCCTTTTCCTTTACTACCTTGATGTCTGCTCATTATGAATTATTTTGTGCAAAGATACTCTATAAATTACTATTTGCTATTTTTCGAATTTATATTTTACTAGTGCCGATTATTAAATGAAACTAGCATCAAATCAGCCTATTTAAAACTCGATTAATGTCAATTAAAAGAATACAAAATACTCCAAACACTATGATGAATTTTAAAATATTATGAAGAATTAAATAATGTGTCTTTGTTTTTGATTTCCAGAGTAACCACAGAAAAATAGTTAACAAAAAAATACTTAAATAAAAGAACAAATACATATGTCCAATTTCAAATTTAATTAATAGAAGCATGATCGGAATCAATGTTAAGAACGATAAAATAGTTAACATATATTTTGAAACCTTTTCACCATATAAAACAGGAATCGTATGATAGTCAAGTGCCAAATCACCTATTATATTTTCTAAGTCCTTAGTCAGTTCTCGCATTGAAATAACCAAAAATAAAAAGGTTGCATGCACAAAAATGACAGATTCAAAATTTTTATAATATATGAAAACAGCGAAAAAGGGTGTAATGGTAAGAATTGCTGAAGTTAAATTTCCAATAAAAGGCAACTTCTTTAATTTATGCGAATAAAACCAAATTCCAAAAATATATATTGAAAAAAATATCACTGATCTAAAAGATACATAGCTCGCAAAAATGACAGCAATAAAGTTTAACACAAAATAAAAAGACAACTTGGTATTTTGATTTACCAATCTGTCCAATTTAGATTTAATAGGTCTATTAATTAAATCCTTTTCTGAGTCATAAAAATTATTAATAATATAACCTCCTGCAATTGTAGCTACTGACGCTAACACTAACATGAATAAATTAATATCAAAAATTACATGGCGTAATGATTTATTATGAGCCAGAATAAATATTGAGGTTAAGTACTGCGCTAAAACAATGATAAGAATGTTATATCCTCTTACTACAGAAAACATACTAAAAAACTTAATTAGAATATGTTTCTGCTTTCGAGTTAACATAGAAAAGATACTTGATTACGCTCTAAACAAAGCGTAAAATATTGATGATTTTTTTAGAAGTTATAAACTACTTCCAATTTATATCCTTTGAGAGCTTCTTTTGCTTTGTCTATATCTTCGGTAAAACCAAGAATATAACCACCTCCACCAGAACCACATAATTTCAAGTAATATTCATTAGTTTGAATACCCTGCTTCCACAGCGCATGAAACTCTTGAGGTATCATAGGCTTAAAATGATTTAACACAACCTTTGATAATCTTTTGGTGTTTTTGAATAATGATTTAATATCCCCTTTTAAGAAATCGTCAACACAGGCATCAGTATGTTTAATAAACTGGTCTTTTATCATTTTACGAAACCCTTCCTGCTTCATGTTTTCCATGAAAATACTAACCATAGGAGCTGTTTCACCAATGATGCCACTATCTAATAAAAAGACAGCATTTTTTCCATTAGTAATTTGAGAGGGTATACCGGTAGCTTCAATATTATCTTTTGAATTAATAAGAATAGGAATGCTTAAATAACTATTTAATGGATCCAATCCTGAAGATTTACCATGAAAGAACGATTCCATTTCAGAAAAAATAGCTTTTAACTTTAATAGTTTCTCTCTCGTTAAATTTTCTAAAACAGTAATTTTATTCAATGCGTATTTATCATAAATGGCAGCCACTAAAGCGCCACTACTTCCAACTCCATAACCTTGAGGTATTGAAGAATCAAAATACATTCCAGCATCCACATCAGTTTGAAGCGACTCAATATCAAACGTCACTAATTCTGAATTGACATTTTTCAAATAAGAAACAAATCGTTTTAAACTTGTATTCGATTTTAAAGCCTCTTCAGAAGGTTTATCTTCTTTTTTTAAAGCGCCATTATAAAAGTTATATGGAATTGATAAACCTTTGGAATCTTTAATAATTCCATACTCTCCAAAAAGTAAAATTTTAGAATAAAAAAGGGGGCCTTTCATTTAGCTAATTAATATATGGCTTATAAAGTTACAATTGTTTTGCACCGAAACCAATTTTGTCGCAAATATAATGTCCATTTTGACAATATGCAACTAATTCATTCTTAATGAATTCTAAAATTTGTTCCATGTGCTTTTCAGGATAAAGTACATGTACGTTTGCACCGGCATCCAATGTGAAGCTAACGGGTAAACCTGTATGCTGTCTGAATTGCCATATTTTATTAATAATTTCTAAGGTATTGGGCTTCATTAATATAAAATAAGGGATGCTCGTCATCATCATAGCGTGTAATGATAACGCCTCGCTTTCTATAATTTCAATAAAGGTGTAAACATCACCATTTTTTAAAACCTGAATTAATTTAGCCATATTATCATTTGCCTGCTTAAATCTTTGATTGGCAAAAGCATGACCATGCATCAAATCATGACCAACCGTACTACTGACTTGTTTTTCTCCCTTATCAACCAATAATATAGTGTCTTGATAATTATTAAAGATAGGATGTACGTCATAAGGATATTTTATACCAAATAGATCACTGCTGCCATCAATCATATTATGCTCACCCCAAACAATTAAATCGCCCTCAATACTTCTACAAGCGCTGCCGGAGCCTAATCGTGCAAGAAATGAGGCCTTTTGGTTAAAATAATGATGTGTCATTTCTGTATTTAATTGCTTTTCAATACTCATCAAACACATGGCTAAAGCACTCATTCCAGAAGCTGAAGATGCAATCCCCGAACTGTGAGGAAAGGTATTTGTGGTTTCAATAATAAAATGATAATCCTTTAAAAAAGGCAAATAAGCCTTTATTCGCTCAAAAAATGTTTCAATTTTTGGTTTAAAATCATCTTTTTTTTCATTGTCTAAAAAAACATCAAAGGAAAAATTAGAACTTAATTTTCTCTTTGTGAAACTTAAGGTTGTCATTGTTTTACAAGTTTCAAGTGTAAAACTTATTGAAGGGTTTTCTGGGATTTGGTCTGTCTTTTTGCCCCAATATTTAACTAAAGCAATATTACTGGGTGATGACCACGTGAATTTACCACTTTCAAGAGTTTTAGAATATTTTTTTGGAATAAATTGTTGTTCGTTCATTCTACTTTAAATCTGACGACAAAGATAATAGTTTTAGCATTGTTTTATAATTTCTTGCCGTGGCAGTTACTTTTAATTTGCGTTCAAAAAAGTTATTGTTATATTTTCTGTTGCCATAGCCTATTGAAGAATAAAAATAAATGCAACTATTTAAAATAATAATTTCTTCATTAGGATATTTTAATTCACCTAAATTATCTACTAATAATTGATCAGGTGTCCAATATAAAAGCGTAAAATAGCTGCTTTCCCTTTTTTCTTGAGAAAAAGGACAATCGTTAAAAATATTTAACAATTCATCATTCGTTTTTATTAAAACTGGCACCTCAAAATCAAAATAATTTTTAATTTCCTTTTGTATTATCTGAGTTAACTTTTGGATATCTTCTTCTGTGGATCGAAAAATCACATTGCCACTTTGAATATAGGTTTGCACATTAACAAACCCAACTTTAAAAAGTATATCGCGCAATTCTGCCATGGGCACTTTTTTATGTCCGCTCACATTTATTCCTCTTAAAAGTGCGACATAAGTTTTCATGCTTGAATTGATTTTGCAACAATATATCCGCTAGTCCAGGCATTTTGAAAATTAAATCCACCGGTAACCGCATCAATATTTAAAACCTCGCCTGCAAAATACAGGTTTTTAAACAACTTACTTTCAAAGGTTTTGAAGTTTACTTCTTTCAAATCAACACCACCTGCAGTTACAAATTCTTCTTTAAATGTGCTTTTACCTTGCACCTCAAAAACAGCTTTTGTTAATTGCTCAGCTAAACTTTCCAATTGAAATTTATTCATGTCTCCCCATCGTGTTTCTGTTTGTATTTTAGAGGCTAAAACCAATTTTTGCCATAAGCGCTTTGGCAATTCGAACTGGGCTGATTTGTAAATTGTTTTTTTTGCCCCTTCCTGTTTTATCTGTTTTAATAGATCCAAGCAATCTTCAAATGACTTTTTAATAAAATTAATTTCAATTTGAAATTTATAATCTCTTTTTGCTAATTCTATAGCTCCAAAGGCTGACAGTTTTAAAATTGCCGGGGCACTCATCCCCCAATGCGTAATGAGCATTGCCCCTTGTGAATACAAATTGGAATCCACAATATGTACGTCAACATTTGAAGAGACTACTCCAGGAATGTCATTAATTCGTTCATCTTTAATATTAAAAGTAAACAATGAAGGCACCGGTTGTAAAATGGTATGTCCTAATTCTTCAAGTAGGCTCCATATTTTTAGATTACTGCCGGTTGCGATAACAACATTCTTTGCAGTAAAAAAACCTTGATTGGTTACAAGATGCCATAGATTACCAACTTGGCTTATAGCTTGTAATGAATGGCTATATAAAATCTCAACATGATGTTTTTTAGCTTCATTTAAAAAACAGTCAATAATAGTTTGCGATGTGTTTGAAACAGGAAACATTCTGCCATCTTCCTCAATTTTAAGGGTAACGCCCCTTTTTTCAAACCATTCCATAGTATCTCCCGTCATAAACTGATGAAAAGGCCCTAATAATTCCTTTGCCCCCCTTGGATAATTAAGAACTAATTCTGATGGAATAAATTCTGCGTGAGTCACATTACATCTTCCGCCACCTGAGACTTTAACTTTTGCTAAGCCTTCTTTACTACGTTCTAAAATAGCTACTTTTAGATTTGGGTTTTGTTCGGCAATGTTAATTGCCGTAAAAAATCCGGCAGCTCCACCACCAACTATAATGACATCTTTATTATTCATATTCTATCAGGGAAATCTGAAATGATGGCATCTACGCCATATTGTTTCATTCTTTTTATCGTTTGCTCATCATTGACCGTCCAGGTATTGACTTTGAATCCTTTTTCTTGTGCTTCTGTCACATTTTTTGAATTAAGTAAAAAATAGTTAGGATGAATCGCTTTTGCCTCTATGGTCTGAGCAAACTCTATAGCCTCATTTATAATGGTTTTTGTTAAAATTGCCAATGGAATGTTTTTGTTTGTTTTATAAACATCTTCTAATTCCTGTTTTTGAAAACTTGATACCAGAAAATGGGAATGATTCCAAGAATTAAGTTTTACATACTTTTCAATAACCCTACAGGTTTCAAGCGCCGTATGCTGTCCTTTTAATTCAATATTTAAGATGCATTTTTTATTTATTAGCCCTAAAACTTCTTCTAAGGTTGGTATTTGAAACTTATTGCCAATCTTTAATTGCTTTAATTCAGAAAGGGTATATTTTGAAATAGGCCCTTTGCCATTACTAAGGCGTTCTAAATTAAAATCATGAAAAACAACCAACTCTCCAGAAGCACACAAATGAACGTCAATCTCAATACCGTGAACTGCAAAATCCAAAGCTTTTTGAATGGATTCTAAAGTGTTTTCTGCAATATAGCCCATGGCACCGCGATGTCCTATTTTTAAAGTTTCAATGGCGTTTTTCATAACCACATTACTTTTGTATGGGACGCATAAGGCCTTCTTGAGCTACTGAAGCAATTAATTTCCCGTCTCTGGTAAAAATATTTCCTCTGGCAAATCCTCTGGCACCAGATGCATTTGGGGACTCCATTGAGTAAAGTAACCAGTCATCAAAATCAAAATCTCTAAAGTACCACATAGAGTGGTCTAAACTTGCGGTTTGAGTGTTTCCCCAATGCGCCTTACTTGCATGGGGGTTTAATGCTGAAATTAAAATATTATAATCTGAAATATAGGTTAAAATTTGTTGTTTTGTGGCTAAATCTAATCCTGTAACCTCTCCACTTAATTTAAACCAGACATCACTAAAAGGCGGCAAATCATTTTTTTCCAAAGGATTAACAATAACCGTTGGCTTAAATTCTACAGGGCGATCTATTGAGAAAAAGGCCTTTAAACTTGTTGGCAAAAAGTCACCAAATTGATGTAATATATCTGTCCAACTCATCAAATCTTCAGGCTGATTTAAATCGGTTTTCATTTCGATTTGATGGTTATACCCTTTTTCTTTCTTATGAAAAGAGGCAGATAAAATAAATATTGTTCTTTCCTTTTGATGTGCCGTCACTCTTCTGACAGAAAAACTGCCGCCATCTCTTACTTTAGTAACATTGTATGTTATAGGTAATTCCAAATTTCCAGCCTCAAGAAAATAGGCATGCATGGAGTGTAATATCCTTTTATTGGTAATTGTTCTACTGGCCGCATTAAGAGCCTGAGCCAACACCTGTCCTCCAAAAACATTGGGACTGCCAATTGTTTTACTATCGCCATTAAATTCAGTATCACTGATTTTTTCTAAAACTAAAAGATTTAATAGATCTTGAACTGATGTCATTTTTGCTTTATTTTTTGAATCTATAAAGCTATTAAAATCGAATGGCTTTTCTAAAAAAGTTACCCAAAGTTTAAATTAAATCTTAGTTAATCGAGTTATTTCTTTAAACTCATTGCAAATCCTCCCCCAGCAGCAAGCTGAATTGTTATTTTTGAATTTTTATCAATGGTTAATTGCTCTATTTCAATATCTGTTGGATTTGTGTCCCAATGCGCTTCTGTTCCGTCTTTATATAGTCTCGCATTATAGACTTGACCTTCTTCCAGAAAATCAAAATTAAGGTCTACAGTTCTGGCAGTCTCATCTGTAATACCTCCAACAAACCAATTACCCGTACCTCTTTCTTCTCTTGCGATGGTTACATAATCACCAACTTCACCATTTAAAACTTTACTCTCTTGCCAATCTACACCAACATCGGTTATAAACTGAAAAGCGGGATGGATTTTCCCGTTAATCATGTAATGTTCTGGCAAATCACATGCCATCTGAATTGGACTATAAATAACCACATACAATGCTAACTGTTGTGCTAATGTTGTATTGACCTGATTGTTTTCTTTATATTCATTGAACTTAATATTGAAAACGCCCGGAGTAAAATCAAATGGACCAGAAAGCATCCTTGTGAAAGCAACTGTTGGTAAATGACTTGGTGGATTGCCACCATCTTTTGCCCATGCATTGAATTCTTGTCCACGATTTCCTTCGCGTGAAATGGCGTTAGGATACGTTCTGCGTTTTCCAGTATCTTTTATTGGTTCATGAGCATTTACGGCTATTTTCTTTTTAGCAGCTTCTTCCAGCACTTTTTGATAATGGTTTACCATCCATTGTCCGTGATGGTATTCCCCTTTTGGAATAATTTTTCCAACATATCCTGTTTTTACAGAGTTCATACCATTAGCTTTCATGAAATTATAAGCCACTTCCATTTGTTTTTCATAGGTTCTTGGTGCAGCCGAAGTTTCATGATGCATAATCACTTCTACTCCTTTTTCCTTTGCATACCGCATCACTTCTTCAAAATTATAATCAGAATAAGGGGTCATGAAATCAAAGACGCCTTCTCTGTCATCTGTATTGATCCATTTGTCCCAACCCGTATTCCAGCCTTCTACCAACAATCCTTTAATGCCATTTTGGGAAGCAAAATCAATATACCTTTTGGCATTCTCTGTGGTTGCTCCGTGTCTTGATGTTCCAACTTTTCCCGTTGTAAAGGTATTCATGTCTTGACTTCCTTCTAAATCCCAAGTAGATTTACCTAAATGCATTTCCCACCAAATACCTACATATTTCATAGGTGTAAAATAGCTTACATCTCCAATGATATTTGGGTCGTTTAGATTTAAAATCATTTTAGATTCAATTAAATCAGCCGCCTTATCAGCAACTTGAATGGTTCTCCATGGCGTATTAAATGGCATGGAAATTTTTGCTTTTCCACCCAAAATTTCAGAACCAACCAACTCGCTCACCATATTCAACTTTTCTGTATCTACTTTTAAAGTCATCCCCGCGTAATTGGTTAAATCTGCTTCATGGAAACTTAAATATACGCCATCATCTGTTTTCATTGTGACAGGCGTATTTACAGCATTTTCTGGAATGTAAGTCGCATTTAAATTCGCATTATTCTGTTTTGAAAGCGCATCAATTTCAGAGAATTTAGTTTCATTGTATAAATGCTCATAGATATCCCAATCCCCTGGGATCCACCAAACCTTATGGTCTCCGGTTAAATTGAACTCTGTATTTTCATCTGTGATTAATACTTCTTTTAAATTATCTTGTTCTGGAAACTCATATCTAAATCCTAAACCATCATCATAAATTTTAAAATGAATATTTAGTTTTCTTTTGAGTTCTGACTTTTCTTCTAAATTTACAATTAATTCATTGTAATGATTACGCACATCTAATTGTTCTCCCCATGGCATCTGCCAAGTTTCATCAACAGTTGCAGCTATTGAACTTAGCATTTTAAAATTGTTTTTTAACGGTGCCGAATCTTTAAAATCAAAACTCATAAATGAAGTATCTATGATGGTCTTGTTCTTGAAATTAACTACATAATAAGGTTGTCCAGCACTGTTTAAGTTAAAATCTAATTTAATTTTACTGTTTGGAGATTCTGTAATTAAATGATTGGATTTCTCTTGGCATGATATTAATAATAAGACAACACAGCCTATGAATACTATTTTTTTCATGATTATCATTTTTTTATAGTCTTTTAAAATACGATTTTATTTTATTTCTAAAAGGACAATGTCATAATCAGAATCGATTAACACTGTTCCATTTTTCACAGAAATATCTTGGTTTGAATAGGCATCATGAACGACATCACCCTCTTTAAATACTTTTGAAACATCCAATGTTTTTAATCCTATTGGTAAATCTAACCCTACAACCACAATATCCTGATATTGCTCTTTATAGAAACTTCTGTAAAATAAATAAGGGCTTTTGGTAATCATTTGATGCGTTCCCGCTCCAATAGCAGGATGATTCGCCCTAAATTGTCCTAATTTTTGAGCGTGAAATAAAAGGTCTTTTGTTTTTTGATTATTCTTAATATCATTCCAATTCATAAAAGATCTCAGCGTAGCATCTCCAACTGTTCCTTCAATTATTAATGACCTGGATGACTCATCACCATAATACATTTGGGAGGTTCCGGGTGAGAGTAATAATTTTGTAATAGCTTCAAAAGGTTTGATTCTTTGGGCATCAAAAGGACTTCCATCATCATGGGAGCTTAAATAATTTAAAGTTCCCAAGCCCTTCAATTCATTGTGCAAAATATTTGAGTATTTTGAAAAAATGCTTTCATAATCCTTTTGGGCATCAACTTTAAATTCAAAATTTATTAAACTATGAAAGCTATTATTAAAGTAGTTCACTTTTTTATCTCCAAAATCGAATAATGTTCCGTTAGAAACATTATAATTATAAACCTCGCCTACCAAATAGAATGGATTATCATCTAATACTTTTTCCGGATTGTTATTTTTCCATTCAGAAAAGGCATAATCACATTCTTTCCTGAATTCCTGCCACACATATTCTTCGGTATGTTTTACCGTATCTGCTCTATAGCCATCAATTCCAAATTCTGTAATATAATCTGTTAGCCATTTAATGATATAAAATCGTGGTGCTTTGGGATAGCCTGTGCGTTTAAAAAAGGCCTCTAGCTCAGCAACTTCTTGATCATATCTGCCTTCAGTCTTCCATTTTTCAACTAAATACGGAGGCAATTCAACGGCTTCATTACTTTCCGTTCTTATATCTGGGAGGTTTTTAACTAAGGTACAACTTACCGTACTTTCATAATCCTTATAGGTACATTGATTATCTGTACGAACCCAATCATTAGGATATACTAAATCTTCATTTGTAACAGGTCCCGTATGGTTTATGACCCCATCCAAAAGGATTCGAATGCCTTTACTATGAGCTACTTCAACCAACTGTTTTAAGTCTTCTTTGGTTCCAAAATTCGGATCTAAGGCTGTCCAGTCTCTTGCCCAATAGCCATGAAATGCATAAGAAATCCCTGTGCCTTCATCGGTAGCTCCATGAATTTGTTCAACTATTGGCGTTAACCAAATGGCATTAACGCCTAAATCAGTAAAATAACCTGCTTGGATTTTCTGTGTTATTCCTTTTATATCACCGCCTTCAAAACCTCTTAATTTTCCAGCTTCTTCAGTTCTGTTAAAATTGATATCATTTGAAGCATCTCCATTATTAAATCTATCGGTTAATAAAAAGTAGAGATTAGCACCTTCCCATACAAAAAGGGTCTCTTTTTTTGTAGAACCATTATTATTCTCATCGTCTGACTTACAACTGAACATCGCGAATAAAGCCAATATTAAAACTAAAAATTTATGCATGATTTACTTAATTTTAAGAATGAACGATTCCAAAGGTTTTAAATCTACTCTAATTGTAGCTTGATTATTTTGGACCTTTAAGGTAGACTTATATTGATTATATAATTGATCTTTGGCTTGATAGTCTCCATCTTTTAAATCCCATGAATCAATAACATTTTTAGGTAATTGCAATTCAAAACCATATATGCTGTCCGGATTAAAGTTTGAAACTACAATCAATTTTTCGTTTTCGCTCCACCTTACAAATGATAACACTTGATCATTATACCATTCTGTGTTTTGTCTGTTATAATGATGAATATCTTGATAATTTTCTGCCAATGCAGGACTGTTTAGTGTAAAATTGAGCAATCTTTTATAGAAATCTCTCAGCTCTCTCTCTTCCTTAGTTGATTTTCCACCATCAAAATGTTTATCATTCACCCAACGCTGTAATGTTGGAACACCAATATAATCAAAAATTGAGGTTCTTGAAGGGCTTCCAAAACCTCCATGCTCAGCACCAGGTTCACCAACTTCTTGTCCAAAATAAATCATGGTTGGCGAGGTGCTTATGGTTGCTGAAACGACCATAGCAGGTTTTCCTTTTTGGGCATTTCCAGCAAATTCTGGACTGGCAATACGTTGCTCATCATGGTTTTCTAGGAAGTGTAACATATGGTGTTCAATATCCTTTAAATCTTCCTGTATTTGCGGAATATGATCTGTACTTCCATGACCTTGCATAATATGTTTAATGGTATCGTAGAGTTGCACTTTGTCATAGAGATAATCCATTTTTCCTTTTTTAATGTAATCTCTATAAAGACCAGGATTGTAAACTTCAGCAATGATATAAGCTTCTGGATTTTTCGTTTTTATAGAAGAATTCATATAACTCCAAAATTCAACAGGAACCATTTCTGCCATATCAAAACGGAAGCCATCCACTCCAAAATCTAACCAATATAATGCTATATCTCTAAATTTAATCCACGAATCTGGCACTGTTTTATCTTTCCAAAATTCAAAATGTTTAGTGTAATCTTCATTTTCAAAACCATGTGGCAATTCATTAAAATCCTTATGACCATCGGGCGATACACCATAATTTATTTTTACGGTTTCATACCAATCATTCATATCTGGTTGTGAAGCACGAGACCCATTACCCGTCCATTTGGCCGGATTTTCATTAAACTTCCCATCAAGTAACCGGTTGTGTTCTCCGCCTAAAGGTTTATATCCATCACGCCAATGGGGGACTTTAAATGCTTCATTTGGGATGTAATAAAAGTTGTTATTCACATTGTAAACCACTGTTTTATCATCACTTTCTCCAAAACTTTCAATACCTTTTGGGTTTGTCATACTCTTGTAATTTCTAGCCACATGATTAGGTACAATATCGATAATAACTTTCATACCTGCTTTGTGAGTTCTATCAATTAACGCCTTAAATTCTTCCAATCTGTTGGTCGGATTTTCGGCTAGATCTGGATTGACATTATAATAATCTTTAACAGCGTAAGGCGATCCTGCTCTTCCTTTTACTACATCTGGGTCATCATTAGAAATACCAAATTTTTCGTAATCGGTAATGACATCATGATGTGGAACTCCGGTATACCAAATATGAGTAACGCCTAAATCCTTTATCTCCTTTAGAGCCTTATCTGTAAAATCGTTAAACTTACCTACTCCGTTTTCTTCAATGGTTCCCCAAGGTGTGTTAGTTGTATTTGTATTACCAAAAAGTCTAGTAAATACTTGGTAAACTACTGCTTTATTAGTCATTGGTTTTATTACTTTAGGTTTAATTACTTCAATTTTGTTGTCTTGCTTACAGCCAATGATTCCAGCTATAATTATAATAACCAAAAATATATTTGATTTGTTCATTTGACTATTGTTTTAATTTTATTTTTAATTCTGTTTCTTCGGAAGTATTCCAAATTATGGGAATATTCAAAGTATTACTTTCAGAATCATATAAAAACTTTACTTTTTTATGCCCAAATTTTACCCGTTTTGGAGTTTCTATAATATTATGAATGATCAGATTGAATTGTTTTTCTTCAAATGAAAACGCTTTACCTAATTTGGCTTTAAATTCAAATTCCAAAGAACCTTTTTCTTTTTCAAATTCAAATTCTAAGATTTCATATTGTCCTTTTTCAAAAGCATCTTTAGTCAGACCATCATCATTATAAAATTCTCTTTTACTTTCTTTTATTGATGCATCATTATAATAGTGCAGTTGTAAATTATTTGCTTTATATTCCTCTGTACTTTGCATAGGTTTTGCCATCAAAATAAACGCACCTGCTCTCACAAACGTTGGAATTGAATTTTCTCTAGTTTGAATTGATTTCGTCTGACCGCCATTGAAGTTTTCATCAGAATAAAAATCAAACCATTTTGAGGTCTTTGGAAAATAAACTTCTTGCACTTTTTTACCAGCTTCTAATATTGGAGACACTAAGATATCATTTCCCCATAAATAGGTTTCTGAGTAATTCAATAATTGCTCATTATCTTCTTCAAAAAATAAAGGTCTCATTAAAGGTGCTCCTTTTTGATTGTTTTCAAACACTAAATTATAGTTATATGGTAAAAAACGATATCTTAAAGAAATAGCTTGTTTTGCTAACGCCTTAGCTTTGTCACTTCTAAACACGGGTTCACTTGGCACATTTTCATCAGCATGAGGTCTATAAATAGGCTGAAAAACACCATATTGCAACCATCTTACATACAATTCATCATCTAAATTAGCACCTGCAAATCCTCCCAAGTCTGAATGCATATATGCCAACCCTTGCATTCCCATTTGTAATGCAATTTCGGGCTGTGGTTTAATACCGCCCCAACTTCTACTAACATCACCTGACCAAGGTATAATTCCGTAACGCTGAGAACCTGAGTAACCAGCACGCATCAATATAAAAGGTCTTCTATTAGGATTGGCTTCTATACTGGCCTCATACACCAATTTAGCCCAATCATGTCCATAAATGTTATGAATTTCGTCAGCTTTTCCTTTCGAAAAATTCACCCAAGATGGTAAGACTTCTGGCTCACCTAGATCTCCCCAAAATCCGTTCACACCAAGATCTGATAAATTCTTATAAATGGCTTTGAACCATTGCTCTCCTTGTGGGTTATAAATATCAATAATACCACCATTACCAAAATAAAAATCGTATACCGCTGGATTTCCAATGGAATCCTTTGCTAGAATGCCTTCTTTAACAGCTTCGTCCCATCGGTTTGACGTCGTTAAAACATATGGCTCAGTAATAAGAATCGTCTCTACGTTTTTTGACTGAAATGTCTTAATCATTTGTTTAGAATTTGGGAAAGAATCTTTATAAAATTCGAAATTTCCTAAAGTTCCTTGAATCTCTTTACCAAACCAATATAAATCTAAAATCACAGCATCTACTGGAATTCCTTCATCCTTAAAAGCATCAATAGTCGCTTCTGTTTGAACTTGAGAATGGTAACCAAAACGACTGGAAAAATTACCTAAAACCCAACGTGGTGGCATAGGCTGTTTTCCTGTTAAATCTGTGTAATTATTAATAATGTCTTCCCAAGAATCTCCAACAATTACTTGATAGGTTTTTCTTCCTGAAATGGTTTCATAAGTAAGTGTATTATCTTTTTTGCTGTCTAAATCCAAATATCCAATTGGTGCATTATCAAAATGAATCATGTATTGCTTTGATGACATAATTATTGGTAAGGTGAAGTTCAAAAGTTCACTATGCGTTTCGTAACCATAATGTGCGCGATTGTATAATGGCAATCTGTAACCACGACGGTTCATACCTAAAGCTCGAGCTCCTGCTCCATATAAAACCTCATCAGAAGTTAAGTTAAATTCTATACGTTCAGTTTCTTTGGCTACAATATTGCCTTTCACAAAATCCATGGGTTCATGAGGAGCTTTAAAATAACCTCTTTTTTCTGAAATTATTGGTTTGCCATTATATGAATATGAAATCTTAAAAGGCTCTTTTTGAATATAGATTTTTATACCATCTGTTTCAAACTTAAGGTAATCTGTTGTTTCTATAAATTTTGTTCCTGTAAAAAAAGGATTTAAAACAACTGCATGAGATTTTGAATTATAAACTTCTCCCTTAGGAATAAATGAGGTTTCAATGACTTCAGCCGAATAGGGAGTAAAAATATAATGCCCATCATTAGTTAATACTTCAAAAGTTCCATCTTGTTGTTTATATGAAAGGTATTTACGATTAGGATTCTGTGCAAAAGACAAAATCGTAATAAACAGCATTATAATATTTAATTTCTGTTTCATGTGTTTATTTTTTTGTTTTTTAACGGTCTCATGCTGTTCGCTATTAATCATTTCCTATAATGATAAGCTTTTTAGAATGCTCGTTTCATATTATTGCCCTAATAAAAAGCTTAATGGAATTTCTAATCTTTGACTCCATGAATTTTCTGAATGATCAGCACTTTCATACAATATGTTTTTGTCATAACCCCTTTCCTTTAAAACTTCACTTATTTTTTCCTGAAATGGCAAATACAGTGCATCTAATGTTTGATTACCATAATCAAAATATAAACGATGTGTTTTGGAATTTGGCAGATTCTCTTTCATATATTCCATGAAAGCATCAGGGATTTGATTGTTTTCATTATTGTAAGTTCCAATCCAATGAGTTGACAAACAAGCTGCAGCTCCAAAAACTTCTGGATATTCACAAATTGCATACATAGAAATCAAACCACCCCTACTAGACCCCATAATACTGGTGTTATCTGCATCCATGTATGTTGAAAAATGAGAATCTATATATGGCTTTAATTCTTCAACAATAAATCTTAAATAATTATTGGAATTAATTGTATTTATCCATTTCTGCTTTTTACCCGTTTCAATAAGTGAATATTTGTCTTTTTCAGACATCATTTCATATACCTTTTCAGGAAAATAATTACTGTTTCTTAATGCCGCTATATTCCAAATCGCTACTACTATAAAATCTTTAATTTCCTTTTCATTCATTAAAAGAGATGCTATTTCATCTACTTTCCATTCCTGTTTATTCCAGGTGGTTGTGCTATCAAAAAGCATTTGCCCGTCCTGCATGTACAACACTGCATACTTTTTGGTTTTTTCATAATTATCAGGCAACCAGATATCAACATTCCTAGGTTGAATAAATTTTGATGGAAAATTTTCAATACGCATTAATTCTCCTCCAAATAAATTAATATTAGAAACTTTATTTAAGGCTATACCATCAATATTCTGAGACATTGCCGTAGATGCCACTAACAAGAATAAGAGTTTTTTTATCATATTATAAAAATTTATTTCTCGAAAAGCCATCTAATAGCCTCTTCAAATTCTGCTCTCCACAAAGATTCACCATGAGTCCCTTTGGGTACTACTTTCAAAAATAAATTCTTTTTAGAGAATCCATTCCTTTTCATGATCTCCATCATACTTTCAGTATTTTGAACCATGTCTATACTTTCTTCATCTCCAACTAAATAATACAGTTTTACATATTTTAAATCTGAATGCGTTTTTGTAAAATTATAGATTTCATCAGCATACCAAAAAGACGGTGAAAAAACACCTACTTTTCCAAAAACCTTTGGATATTTTAATCCGGCATAATGAGAAATTAAACCTCCCATCGAACTTCCCATTATGGCTGTATGGTTTCCGGCAGTTTTAGTTCTGTAAGCTTGATCAATTGCTGGTTTTAAAGTATGAACGATAAATTCTACATAGGCTTCCCCCTCAGCAATTCCATACTTTTTATTTTCCCAAGGAGAATATTCACTTAGTCTTTTTTCTCCTCCATTTTCAATAGCCACAACAATAAGATTTAACCTTTTAGACTTACTTAATTCATTTAACGTTTCATCTATCTGCCATTCCCCAGCGAAGGAAGTAGCATCATCAAACATATTTTGACCATCCTGTAAATATAAAACGGGAAATGTTTTTTTAGAGTTTTCATAATTTGGAGGCAGATAGATCCAAATTTTTCTTTCTCGTTTCAGTTGAGGCATTTTAAAACCTTCTGAAAATATATGAACATTATAAGTTGAAGTAGATTTGTTTGCTATCGATTTACTATCCGACCAATTAATAATTTGTACATTAACTGAATCCTGAGATTTATAAAAATCATAAAACCGATTTTCAATAATATTACCGTTTACATCGCATTCTACAGCCTCCCAAGAACCTAAAGTGAATTTAAACTTTATGCTTTCTGAAAAACGAGGAATTGTGATGAAATAACTCGTTTTATCTTGTTCAAGTTTATACTGCTCTTTTCCTCCAGACCATCCTTCAAAATCTCCAGAAATATAAATATTGTTGTTGTAATTATGATCATCGGGTAACTTATTTATTATAAATGTCACTTGACAAAGTGCTATTCCACTTATTAAAAAACAAATTATAAATAAAGCACTTTTCATTAAAGTCTACTTTGTAGTCAGTATAGTTATTCCTTCACCTTTTAATGTTAAATACTCTTTCCAAATAACTCTTTCTGAGGTAATAATATTTGTTAAACTTTTCCCTTTTAAACCCATTTCATCAAACCTATCTAAATTTAAACTGACCTGTTTCTTATTCTTATTAAGTATCACCACAACAATTTCATTTTCTATGGCTCTAAATAATACATAAACCCCATTTTCGGGCGCAAAATGAATAGTTTTACCTTCAATTATGGCCTTACTATCTTTTCTGTGATTCAACAATTTTTTTACAAACAATTGCATGTCTTTTTGCGCTATGGTCAATCCTTCTCCTGTAAAGGCATTTACCTTATCTCCTTGCCAGCCTCCAGGAAAATCGGTTCTGATTAAGCCGTGATCCCCTGGTTTTGCTGAATCATTCATTAAAATTTCTGTACCGTAATAAAATTGAACGATTCTAGGCAACGTAAAAATATACCCTAAGGCCATTTTAGTCTTCGTTACATTTTTATTTAATTGTGTAAATATTCTACTCATATCATGATTATCCGGAAAAATCATAAGGTCCTTTGGACTTGCATAATAAAAATCATTTGCTAATCCCTCGTACATTTTCACAAAACCACTATCCCATTGCTCATCTTCATTCAAAGCATTAACAATTTGTTGCTGCATAGGAAAATCCATTGGAGATTTTAAACGTGATTTATAGCCATCTTTATTATACATTCCCTGCTGCCAATAGCCAACTATCAGCGGATTATAACTCCATTCTTCACCAACAATACTGAAACTTGGATATTCAGTCATGATAGCTCCAGTCCAATCTGCCAGAAAGGTTTTATCTGAATACGGATAAGTATCTTGTCTTATACCGCCTAAACCCAAAGTTTCAATCCACCAGATACTATTTTGAATAAGGTACGTTGCCATAAAGGGATTATTCTGGTTTAAATCTGGCATAGCCTCTACAAACCAGCCATCAGTCATGCCCTGTCTATCCTTTTCAGAAGCATAAGCATCTTGATTTACAGTACGTCTATGATTGGAATTTTTCAATTCCTTATTTGCTTCAAAGGCTTCTTGTTGATTAACCCAATCTGAAAAAGGCAAATCCTTCATCCACCAATGTTCACTTCCACAATGATTAACCACCTGATCCATGATGAGTTTAATATCGAAGGTTCTTGCTTTATTAGCCAGCTCTATATATTCTTCTAGGGTGCCAAATCTTGGATCGACCTGATAAAAATCGGTCATGGCATAGCCATGATAAGAAGCTCTTGGCATATCATTTGTCAATAATGGACAAGGCCAAATAGCTGTAAAACCCATTTCATTTATATAATCTAAATGATTAGTTATCCCTTTAATATCTCCACCATGTCTGGCATAATCATTTTTTCTATCAATCTTTTTTTCTTTTAAATAAGCTATGATATCATTTGATTCATCACCATTTGCAAAGCGATCAGGAGTAATCAGATAAATAACATCAGAACTGTTAAAACCTATATAATCTTCAGAAGCTTTGATTCTTGACTTTAATTCATAGGTTTGAATTTTCTGTGAACCATTTTTAAATTTGAAATAGATGTTAAATTTTCCCGGTTTAGTGTTTTCTGAAATATTTAAATCGACAAATAAATAATTCGGACTGGTTCCTTTAACTATGCTTTCAATAGTGACGCCATCATAAGAAATTTCAATATCTGCTGTGTAAACATTTTCATCTTTAACCAATAATTGAAGTGTTTGATTTTTAAATCCTACCCACCAATGAGATGGTTCCACTCTCTCAATATCATTATAATCGGTAAAAGATCTCCTATCCATTTTTTCTTTTGTTTTTTGTGAAGGATCATTATTGTACGCTGAACAAAAGTTAACAGCAATAACTGAAACGATAAAAATTAGATACTTCATTTTATTTATTATTATAATTAAACCGTAATCAATGTATTTGGTTGGATATTAATTAATTTGTCATTAACCAAAATATCTAAAGCAGTAGTGCCAACCAATTCAAAATGTGTTATATTTTTCTGCACATTCACTTTTAGAATTTGATTTCTAAAATTAATTTTAAAAGAATAAGCATTCCATTGTTTTGGAATTTTTGGTGCAAAAGATAATTTATTATTTTTTACCCGCATACCACCAAACCCTTCAACGATACTCATCCAGGTTCCAGCCATACTCGTAATATGAAGTCCTTCATGAACTTCGTGATTATAATCATCTAAATCCAATCTGGAAGTACGTAAATAAAACGTATACGCTTGTTCCATTCTGTCCAATTTAGCCGCTTGAATGCTGTGTACACAAGGTGATAATGAACTTTCATGAACTGTAAAGGGTTCGTAAAAATCAAAATGCCTTTCTAATTCTTTAACAGTAAAGTCCTCTTCAAAAAAGTAAAATCCTTGAAGCGTATCTGCTTGTTTGATGTAGGGTGAACGTAGAATTCTATCCCAGGACCATTTTTGATTAATAGGTCGTTGCGACTTGTCAAGATCAGCCACTGTAATAAGTTCTTTATCTAAAAAACCATCCTGCTGTAAATAAACCTGCTCCTCTTCTGAATAAGGAAAATACATGTTATCTGCCACTGTTCTCCACTTCGTTACTTCTGCTTTTGAAAGTTTTACTTTATTCATGATTCTTGTAAAATCTGAAGGGTAATCTTTCTCAACAAGCTCAATATTTTCAGCAGTATAATGAATACACCATTTTGCTATATAATTGGTATAGAAATTATTATTAACGTTGTTTTCATATTCATTAGGTCCGGTAACCCCAAGAATGACATACTTGTTTTTTGCTTTGGAAAAGGTGGCTCGCTGATGCCAAAAACGAGCGATTCCTATTAAAACCTCTAAGCCCTTTTCTGGAATATAGCTGTAATCTGAAGTATATCGATAATAGTTATAAATAGCAAATGCAATGGCCCCGTTTCTGTGAATTTCTTCAAAGGTAATTTCCCATTCATTATGGCATTCTTCCCCGTTCATGGTCACCATTGGATATAAGGCTGCACCATTTTTGAATCCTAGTTTTTCTGCATTTTCAATGGCTTTATCTAATTGCTGATAGCGATAGGCCAATAAATTTCTGGCTACTTCTTGATCTTTAGTCGCTAAATAGAACGGAATACAATAAGCTTCTGTGTCCCAATAGGTGCTTCCTCCATATTTCTCTCCAGTAAAGCCTTTTGGACCAATATTTAAACGGGCATCTTTACCTAGGTATGTTTGATTTAATTGAAATATATTAAAACGAATGCCTTGCTGAGCCTTGACGTCACCATCAATAGTGATATCTGCCATGTCCCAAATTTTAGCCCAGGCTGCTTTTTGCATGTCTAAAAGAGACTGAAATCCGATTTTAGAAACTTCATGAAGCGTTTTTTTAGCCACAGAAATCAATTCATTTTTGTCATGATTTCTATCTGTAGTATAGCCACCAAATTTAGTAAGCGTTATGGTATCTCCTTTTTTTACTTTATTTTTATATTGAAACGCAACGTAATTAATAGCATCTGAAATTTCCTTTTCCTGAATTAAAACTTTCCCGTTTATGGCAATTTGCGAGTACATTGAAGTACACACATAAAAATGGGTTTTCATGGTACGAGACACAACAAATGCCTGATCGTCTTCATGATTGACACTTAAAACATCCCAGAATTTATCATCCCAATTAGAGTCTTCATTGGTAATACCATTGTCTAAATAGGGTGAAAAATTAATCTGAGCATCACTGTTTAAAAGTTTTACTTTATATTCAATAGCACCAACCTCATCAAAATCTAGACTTAAAAAACGTTTTGATTCTACTTCAATCTCTATTTCATTTTGAAGCGTTGCTTGAAAACTTCTTGACAGCCAACCTTCTTTCATATTAAGTTCTCTGCGGAAATTTTCTATTTTTTTACAAGTAAATAAATCTAATGCCTCCCCATTGATAGCAACATTAATACCAATCCAATTAGGTGCATTCAATACTTTAGCAAAATATTCCGGATAGCCGTTTTTCCACCAACCCACTCTCGTTTTATCCGGATAATAAACTCCGGCAATGTAACTTCCCTGAAATGTAGGTCCCGAATAGTGCTCTTCAAAATTAGCCCGTTGGCCCATAGCACCATTACCAATACTGAATAAACTCTCTGAAGATTTAACCTGATTGACATCAAAACCTTCTTCAATTATTGACCAATGATCTGCTTTTATATAATCCTGATTCATTTTAATTTTTAAATTATAACTTTTTAAAGGATGCTTATCCTTTTTTTAATTCGCTCTTTGTTACTGACAATAGTTTTTCCAAAAAGTCAGTACTTATTTCTGTAAAATCTTTAAAAACAACATCTGCTTCATTCAAAATAGAAGCTTCTCCAATGCCTATACTTATCATATTGGCTCTATTAGCCGCTTGAATTCCCGCTACAGAATCCTCAAACACAATACAGTTTTCAGGAGAAAAATGAATAGATTGAGCTGCTTTCAAAAACACTTCGGGGTCTGGTTTTGCTTTTGTAACTGCATTTCCGTCAATAATGGCATCAAAACGATGTAACAAATTTACTTTATTAAGTATTTCCACAGAATTTTTACTTGCAGAGCCCAAAGCAATGGGTTGTTTTTCGTCAATGAGATACTGTAACACCTTAATAACACCAGGCAGAATTTCTGACGCATCCATTGTCGCTATATAGCTTAAGTAATTGGTGTTTTTTTCAGCCATTAATCTATTAAAATCAGCTTCAGACAGTGTGACCTTACCCCATTTTAAAATCTTTTTTAATGATTCAATACGGCTTACTCCTTTAAGCTGTTCATTTTGATGCTCAGTAAAATCAATGCCAATACTATTGGCTAATTTTTTCCATGCTAAAAAATGATACTTGGCCGTATCAACAATAACTCCGTCCAAGTCAAAAATAAATCCTCTTTTTCTATTCATAATTCAAGATTGTACAACATCATCCACATCTTTTACTTTAAAGACTAATGCCGCTGCAATAATAAAACTGACACCACTCATCATCAAAGCAAAAATGGCGTGATTATCATAAGCGTATTTAACCAATGGCCCACCTATTAAGGCATTAATTATTTGAGGAATCACTATGAAAAAATTAAATATTCCCATATAAACGCCCATCTTTTTTGGAGAGATGGATCCCGCCAAAATTGCATACGGCATAGCCAGAATACTTGACCAAGCAATCCCCACGCCTATCATTGACAGTATCAGCCAGTTTTTATCTGGCATAATGTATATGGATAATAATCCTATGCCTCCTATAATTAAAGAAATGGCGTGAGTACGCTTTCTTCCTGCTTTTTTTGCAATATATGGTAATGCAAATGCATAAAAAGCTGACACCAGATTATAAACTCCAAACAGTATACCTATCCAATCACCCGCATCCTGATACGTTGAGCTACTGCTATCTGTATATGGTAAACCGTAAATATGCTGCGCTATTGCAGGCGTTGCAAATACCCACATACCAAATAAACCAAACCAAGAAAAAAACTGCACCCAACTCAATTGTCGCATGGTGGTTGGCATTTTTCTAAAGTCCTCAAAAATATCCAACAAACTGGATCCTTTGTCTTCACTATTAGTTTCTGCATGCACATGGTCTTCTTCAAAACTATCAAGTTCTTCAGGCGTGTACTCTTTAGTTGAAATTATTGTAACCAAAATAGAGCTCACTAAAACCGCGGCTCCAATGATAAAAGATAATATTAAATTAAAAGGCACTACCCCTTCTGAGGTTTCATTTGAAACACCAAACCAATGGTGTAAAGCATAAGGGAGCCAGGAGCCTATAACTGCCCCAAAGCCAATTAATGCGGTCTGTACACTAAACCCTAAGGTACGCTGATCTGTTCTTAAATTATCACCAACCAAAGCGCGAAAAGGCTCCATAGCAATATTAAAAGAGGCATCCATAATCATTAGCATTCCTGCTCCTACCCATAGCGCAGGCAAGAAAGCAATGAAAATTTCAGCTTGAGGCATTAAAATTAATCCCACTGAAGCAAGTATGGCTCCTACAAGAAAATAAGGTTTCCTTCTTCCAAAACGACCCCATGTTTTATCACTGTAATGCCCAATTATAGGTTGTACAATTAATCCCATTAAAGGGGCTATGATCCAAAACCACGAAAGTTCATGAACATCAGCTCCAAAAATTTGAAGAATTCTACTGGCATTAGCATTTTGAAGGGCAAAACCCATTTGGATTCCTAAGAAACCGAAACTCATGTTCCAGATTTCCCAGAAACTTAACCTACGCTTTTCCATAAATAGTAAATATTAATTATTACTATTTTGATAAACACGGTAGCTTATCAAAACTTTTTTAGTGAGAAGTAAAAATATAAGTTTTGATTTGGTCCAAAGATATGAAATAAAATAATTACTTCTAATAATTATTTTATTTGGTTGACTCTCGTTCTATTAATTCCGTTTCTATAACCACTGTTCTAAAGTTCTTGTCTCTTTCAAAATCAAAAACTTCATCTTCTTCTTCATCATGATCTTGCTGTAATCTATCAATTAACAAATGTGCCGCCTCTTCTCCCATTTTTTGTCCATGCTGACTTACCGTTGTTAAGCTAGGCCTGGCATGTTTTGATAACACCCCGTCTGTAAAACCTATTATTTGTATGTCTTCTGGAATTTTGAAATCTAATTTTCTGGCTACTTTCATGGCTGTTACTGCATACAATTCATTAACAGCAAAAATGGCATCAATTAGTTTATTCCTTTTGAAAAATTTCTCAATTTCAGCCTCTAAGATATCAAGATGCTCCTCTAAAGCTAAACCATCATCTAATTTTAAAATTAAACTTCCTTTAGCATGAATTTTACTGTCTTCCAAAGCTTGCAAATAACCTTGAGTTCTTAGTTTTCCAACACTTACATAATCCATGGTAGTAATAAGTGCTATATTTTTACAACCATTTGAAATTAATTTTTTTACCGCATTATAAGACCCTTTAAAATCATC
>DATCZQ010000190.1:0-2151 GCA_036525815.1 Yeosuana sp.
ACCACCAACTAGATATACTTCACCACCTTCATTTATTATATTTTGGACAAAATCCATTCAACAAATTTAATTAAGATTATAATAATATTAATTATTGTATAAATTTACAATGCTTGTGCGTTAAGAAATCCTAATTAAAAATTAAGATTTCTATAGGTTTTTATTTTATCAATCTATTGAAACTAAACTTTTCTATAGTTTTTATTTTATCATTATAATTGAAACCAAACTTTTCTATAGTTTTTATTTTATCATTCTAATTGAAACTAAACTTTTCTATAGCATTTTTATTATTTCTATAGTATTTTTACCCAATATGAATTTGAAATTATTATTAACTATTCAACTTAAAAATCAATATAACAATATAGTTTTAAAAACATATATAGGGATCAAATATACTATATGATAAATAAGATGTGTCGTAATTGTGTTAAATTATGCAACAGCCTTAAAAACTTTGTTATAAAACGAACTAAATCTTTTGGAAAACGAATAAGATCAGTCAATATGATTGATTCAATAGTTTTTCGTCTATTACATACTAAAAAAGATTCATCTCAACAAAATGTTACTTCTATAATAAATATGTATACTAATCGAACTATTAATAGATCGAATTATGTTAGACGTGAACAATCTATTGATATTGAAACTTATAGTGATCTTTTTAAATTAATTAACAATTTTGAGCCAGCATTTTTTGGTAAATATACAACCACAATATATGCAGTTGATGGTACTGGTTCAAATATGGATATTAAATTAGAAGATGAAGGATATTCAGCAAATAAAAATAATGAATCAGTAACGTCATTAATTTTGGGTGTTCATAATGTAACAAGAAATTATCCAGTAGCATTGGAGTTAGTAAAACATAAAGATGAAAGAAAGGCAGTTAATGATGTTTTACAAAAAATGAAGATACCAACGAATTCAATTTTTGTATTTGATAGAGGTTTTTATTCATTAGATCTTATCGATAAATTAAATTCTAAAAAATTAAAATTTGTATGTAGATTAAAGAAAAACTTAATCATTTTGGATGATGATAATAATGATTATACAACGTATGTAATTAATAATGGTATTAAACATAAATTACGAATTATTACATATTCAATGGGTGGACATGAATATTATTTAGCTACTAATTTATTTGAGTCCAATGAATATTCAATTAAAATTTTAAAAGATATATATCATTCAAGATGGACAGTTGAAGAATTGTTTAAACTTCTTAAAACAAATACTGATTTGAATAAGTTTAATGAAAAAAATGATATTGCTATTAAGAAATCTCTTTATTGTCAACTAATAATTGCAAAACTATCATCCTATTTAGAACAATGTTATACTACTAATAAAATGACATCTAAAAATAAAAAGGATGTTTCGAAAAAGATTAATAAAAGTAATTTAATACAAGGAATCTACCATGATTTTATCTTACATATTTTTTATAAAAGAACAACTATGAAATTTATCAATAAATTCATACAATCATATGTAATAATACATACTTCAGCAAAAGGACGATCTTTCGAACGGACAAGTAAACGCCCATACTCTAAATGGTATGTTAAACGATATTTCAAACGTTATGTAAAAACAGAAATTACATAATTAAAATAAAAATGGTTAAAAACCATTATCAAAAATGACTCAAAAATTAATATCAAAAAATGGTTTAAACAAATATCGAATAATAATGGAACTATGTTATTTTTTTGATGGTCTTTAAGTAGTTTATAAATGAACCTTTAAGTAGATAACCAATCTTTAAGTATTAATATTAATGATGTTAATTGAATTTCATAAAATATTAAAAATAGAAGTATTATTAGTTCAAACATCATCAAATTAATATAATGTTCATATTCTAGTATGCTCTTTTTAATATTATCAAATTATTGATAATATTAATGCACAAGCATTGAAAAGTTTTCTAAACTCTTGTATTTTAGCTTTAATTATGTCAGGTGTTATCTCTACAATACCAGCACCTTTAAAATCTATAGTTGTCTCGACATTCGGAATTGGAATTGGTAATGAATAACAAGTTTTAAATTTAGGACAACATATCGGTTTAGTTAAATAATCATCAACATTAACTACACCAGATCCAAAATGGAATACATTTACTGGCCC
>DATCZQ010000191.1:0-6786 GCA_036525815.1 Yeosuana sp.
GGAAACTATTGAAATTTTATTGACAAAAAGTGAAGGGGAAGAATTGGAAGAAGTGATTATTGAGTCAACCCGCTCAAAAAGAACTATTTACAACATACCTACACGAATAGAAGCCATTTCGGGAGAAGAGCTTGAGGAAAAGGGAAATATGAAACCAGGCGACATCCGAATGATGCTTAACGAAAGTACCGGCATACAAACTCAACAAACATCGGCTACTTCTTATAATTCAAGCATACGTATTCAAGGATTGGACGGTAAATATACGCAAATATTAAGAGATGGCTTTCCGTTATACTCTGGATTTTCGGGTGGTTTGAGTTTAATGCAAATTGCACCGCTTGACTTGCAACAGGTGGAGGTAATCAAGGGAGCTTCTTCAACACTTTATGGTGGAGGTGCTATTGCCGGCTTGGTTAATCTTGTGTCAAAGACACCCAAAGAAGAAAGGGAATTGAGCTTTATGCTTAACGGTACATCGGCATTAGGTTTGGACGCAAGTGGTTTTTATTCGAAAAAATTCAATAAAGTTGGTACAACTATCTTCGCTTCCTATAATTTGGGTACACCTTATGATCCGGCAGATATCGGACTTACAGCCATACCTAAATTCACACGATATACCTTAAACCCAAGGTTATTTGTAGATTTGAATGCTAAAACCTCGCTAAACATTGGTTTTAACAGTATTATTGAAGACAGAATTGGCGGTGATATTCAATTTATTAAAGGAGACCGTGATGCCACAAACGTTTTTTTTGAAAAAAACAATACCACTCGATTTAGCACACAATTAGGAATAGACCATCAAATAAACGACAAATCTAAACTATCGTTTAAAAACAGTATTAGCTTCTACGACCGAAGCATTGAAATTCCAGATTTTAAATTCTCTGGGGTTCAGCTATCGTCTTTTAGTGAAGCAAACTACGCACATAAAAGTGCAACCTCTGAGTGGATAGTAGGTCTTAATCTTTGGACCGACAAATTCACTCAAGACCAATTGAATATTTCAGAAGTTGTAGATTACAATCACATTACCACTGGCATCTTTTTACAGAACACTTGGGATGCAACAGAAAAATTTGTTTTGGAGGCAGGCTTAAGAGGTGACTATCAAAACGAGTATGGTTTTTTTGCCTTACCAAGAATTTCCGCATTATTAAAAGTCAATCGAAAGCTGTCAATGCGACTTGGTGGCGGTTTGGGCTATAAAACTCCTACTGTCTTTACCGAAGATGCCGAACGCATACAGTTTAGAAATGTACTGCCTATTGATGTGCTTAATACAAAGGCAGAACAAAGTATTGGTGGTAACTTCGATATTGACTTCAAAACTCCACTATCGGACAAATTATTTTTCAGCATAAACACGCTGTTTTTCTACACACAAATAAAAGACCCCTTGATTCTTATTCCCTTAAACAATGGATTTTATGAATTTCAACAGCCCAACGGCTTTGTTGATACAAAAGGTATCGAAACAAACATAAAGCTGGCTTATGGAGACTTAGCCCTTTTTGTTGGATATACCTTGGCAGATGTAAACGAACACATTAATGGAACAAAGAGCACATTCCCTTTGGTTTCAACACACCGATTGAATAACGTGTTAATGTATGAAGTGGAGGAAACATGGAAAATAGGATTGGAGGCCTATTACTTTAGCCCTCAAAAATTAAATGATGGGGCAACTGGCAGACAATACTGGCTTTTTGGGTTTATGGCTGAAAAGCTATGGGACAATTTTTCAATTTTTATCAATTTTGAAAACTTTGGCGATATCCGGCAGACAAAGTTCGACAGCATTTTTACTGGTTCAATTACTAACCCCGTTTTTAGGGATATTTATGCTCCAGTTGATGGCTTTGTGATTAATGGAGGTTTGAAAATAAAGTTATAATTTTACCTTTTAAAGGTTTAAATTTGGTTTAAAAAGCACAAAGGGCAGCAGGTAACATTCTATAAAAACAATAGCGGGTGAATTATTAAAATCAAGGTCTGTACATACTGACCCGTCCTGAGAAAATGCCCGATAACCATTTGTGATTAACAGAATCAAAAGCATTAGGAACATAAAACGAAAGGGAAAATGCCTTTTCATGATAACTTAATTATTATTTAGAAGAAATACGGCTTCCGCAAATTTAATCCCAAGGTCTATGTACCCTTCACTATCATAATGCCAGGGATCTGAGTAATCATAATTTTTAGTATCTCTTACAATAGCGGCATTTTTGTCCTTTCTCACATACTCTTCTTGCGCATATTGCACCAATTCAGCATATCTCCAAGTCTTCCCGTTGTTGTCCATTCCAGAATCAGAAATCTTACCTATAACCACTCCCAGGTTATCGTCGTGAAAAACAGCTCGTATTAATTCCATAAGCCTTTTGAGATTCGAATAATAACGGCTGGCAATGTCTTTAGTTATCGTTGCATCACTCTCTCCCTGCATCCAGATAATTCCACCTGGAACCAAAACATCTTCTATTCCATTACCGTCTATGTCTTTGGTGCTTAGAGCCCCTTTCACTGTTGTCAAAAAATGATCGAATTGATTAATCCCATTGGTGCCTCTGTAATCAATTTCCCAGGAACCATATTCTCGTGCAGCCAAGCTATCTATGGAAGAACCGCCTCTGGCGTATTTGATTATGGCAATTTTTTCACCGGGATATAGCTGCTCTAATTTTTTACCAAAAGATAACTCAGGCCCAAACTTATGAGAAAGTTTGTTTCTGACCGCATCTGATGTGAAGCCTGCCCCGTTCCCGGGTTTTAGATTATCCCATTTACCCAATCCGCCTTTTTGATTTCCATCTCCAATTGGAAATCCGTGAAAGATCCACACGTTTTTATTAGTACCAGAGAGTGAGTCAGGTAATTCTGTGTTCAGTCCATGACCCTCCATATTGGATTGGCCTCCAAGGAAAAAGAGTCTGAAGAGTTCCTTTTCAAAATTTTGACTCATCACACTCCATGAACAAAGACTTATTGCACAAAAAAGAAGGAGCTTTTGTTGCATGATTTTTTGTTTAAACTTCATAATCATCCTTCTATCTTTTGTATTTGGTGAATTATAGATTGTTAAATTAATCGTTTTACAATAACCTGTTCTTTAACTATTTCCTGTTTAATTAGACGGGACTGTATTTAACAGCCCCATCAATCAAACTACTCAAACTACTTATCAAACTAATTCTCAAATAATACCGAAGTTTAATTTTGATAGAAATACTTATTTGGATTTTGAATTATACTTTTTAAAAACCCTTCCTGTTCTGATTCAATTTCTATTTTCTGACAGTTAATGACGCTAATAGAAGCCTCATTGTCCCCCTTATAGCTGTTTCCTTCTATTTTTATATTTGTGCAATTTTGAAGATCAAACTGTGATAAATCACTGAAAATTTGTGGACATATTTTTGTTTGGATAATCGTATTATTCCTTATTATTAATCCATCAACACTAAGAGCATAAATGATTAGAGGGTCAAATGTTTTTATTGTATTGTTTTCAAAAACAATGTTTTTATGATAATACCCATCTTCTCTATATTTTTTCCCTATAATCGGGTCTATTTGTAATATTGCCTGTGGGGCATGTCCACCAACACCTAAATTTTCAAAAGTATTTCCTCTCACTATTACATTCGATACCGGACCTGATTCGAACCAGTAATTTGCGTCTCCACATATTCTGATACCTGCCATCATTGAAGCAAAATAATTATTTTCAACCAGCACAGACTTTGATGTTGAAATCAACAAACTTCGGGCTCTATTTTGTTTTACAGTACAATTTTTTACTTCTAATGAAGGCATCCATGTTATATTTTCAATGGCAATATTTTTGTTGGAAAATTCAGGGACCTGTTCTTCAAAAGTAATAGTGTAGTTGTTTTCATTAATCATATCAATACTTTTGACTACACCTGTACCTACTGGCATTAGATCTGTCCTATCTATAAATCTTAAAGTGTCACCTTTTTCTGCAAAATCAAATCCTTGTTGTTGAAAGTGACCAAATCTTACTGCCACTGTAACAGGATCTATAACTTCATTATTAATCATATATGTCCCATGAACATTAGTAGCATCGTCAAGCATATTTTCGAACCTACAATTATCAATAGTTATCGCACCTTTACAATTTATAAAATGTGTTGCATCTGCCGTTGCAGAAATTATTCTGGAAGATCCTTCTTTTAAAATAACATTAAATTTATTTAATGAAACCGTTTCTGTCTTTTCAGCAATTAGAGCCATAGCTCCGGCATTGTAAACATTAATATTAGTTAATTCTATATTTTTAGATTTATAAACTCTAAAACCAACTATTTTTCTGTTTTCACCATGAGGACCTTTGTCAGAATATATACTACCTACAGGAGGTACTTTGGCAGAGTTCAAATTTGAAAATCTAACAATTCTATCATCTAGAGCTTGTGCCTTTAAGAAATTTTCGTGAAAATTATGTTCGTAATGTGATGTAAAATATTCAGGTGATTTTGTTGTAGCATTGTAAACAATGTTCTCACCTAAGCCAATTTCCCAGTCATATCCACTAAAATAAAGGATATCATCTTTTATTTTGTATTTATTATCTTCATGAATTTTTAAGTCAAATGTTTTTTCTTCTTGGTTATTAGCTACAACTACTCCTTCTAAATCAAATGGAAAATCATATTCAATGCTTAAATTTTCTATTTTAATATTAGTAGAATTTTCTATCAAAAAAGGAATGATACTTCCATGAAATATAAAAGTGGATCCATTACCATTTATAGTAATATTCTTTCTGCCTTCTAAAGCGAAAACAAATTTGCGGAGGCCATTATCATTATTAGAAATTTTGACATATTTTTCATAAGCCCTCTCTGGATAAAAATGATATGTTCCTGTCTTGAACTCAATAGTGCATTCTAATTCCTTGTCATTTTGAAGTAAATCAGATACTTTGGATGTAAAATCATCGTCATTGTTCGATACCTCAAATACAAACTGTTTTGTTTTATTTGTTTTTATTGAACAACTACTTGAGAAAAATAATAATAGTCCTATTAGGGGGAAAAATTTATTCATTCTAGCGATTTTTAATAGATAACTCAAAAATTAATATTTAACAAATCGTTTATTCATAGATTGATTTCCTACTTGAGCTTTTACATAATATAAACCGGAAGCAAATTTATTTATATTAATTTCGACATTACTACCTTCAAAAGCTTCTTTATAAACCAATTGACCGCTCGTATTGTAAATAAATATCTCTTTATTCCCTGAGGGCAATCTACTTAATTTTATATTTTCATTACTTGGACACGGGCTTATCAAAAAGTCATTGTTTAACTTATGGTCTTCAACACTTAAATTAGGATCAAAAAATGTTATAGTACGAGATTTAAATTTTCTATAAGAAAAATCTGGAGCAATATCTGCATAATAGATTTTAGCAACCTCTCCAGCCTCAACATCCGTATCACCAATTATTGTTGGATACCAGGCCCTACCACCTATTTCTGAAACAATAATACTTTTTGGAGTATCCCAAACAATTCCATCAGCACTTACTGACATATATATCGTGGTTGGATTCCATCCATGCCACACCATGACCCATTTCATAAGGTAGGTGTTCCAATGAACTGAGGGGTTTCCGCCAGGAGCACTTGACAAACCAGGTAAAGGAGACTGTCTGCCTCCAAGTCCATCTTCGGTAAATCCACCAAAGTAGTATTTTTTCCAGGTGCCAGGGGCTCCCTTTGGATCTGTCGAAATCGCCATAGAAATAGTCTGCTCTTGATAGTAGCATAACCATCTGTTATTTATATGATCCCATACTACGCAACAATCCCCTGTTCCACCCCAAGTTGGTGTCGTTGGTTTTGGTGTGGCACTAGTTATTATCTGATTACCTGTTTCCCATGTTATACCTTTATCATTGGAGTATGTTACACCTATTGATTTCCATGCAATATCATTTGTAGTATGTGGATACCAGTGGTCTTCTGCATGGAAAAATCCAATAAAGTCATCATTCTGCTCCCGAAATACCGACATCAACCAAGAACCACCGTTATCATACGTATCAAAGTTTCCTCGTGTACCAAATACAGCATTGTTGGGTTGGAGCGCAATTTGATCTTCAACAAATTGGGTGGAACCAACAGAACGATGTGATTCAAATTCAGCCCAAAACATAATATATTCGTTCCCATCAGGCAATACGGATATATGTCCATCAGGATAATATGCGAAGTGCGGGTAATTAACAGGGTTAGCTACATCTTCAGCAGCGGAGAGTTCCACCTGCCATTGACCATACATCATACAGTAATTAAAAAATAGGAATATTATTAAGAAAAAAGCGGATTTCATTTAATTATTTTTAAATGTCTTATTATTGAATTAGTTGAAAAAAGGGGAGTATAATATCCCCTTTTTTTTTTGACTAATTTGCCAAATACCCTGGATTTTGTTCTAAATCACCGCCACTAACTTGAATCTCTCTATCTGGCACAGGAAATAATACGTGATGATCTTTAATATTGGCTGCAGCAATTGGATTACCTAAGGATGATGCCCTCACTACCTCAATTAATTTCCCATATCGTACTAAATCTGCCCAACGATGGCCTTCATAACAAAGTTCCCACTTTCTTTCATCAAGAACTGCCTCTAAAAACTCTGGACCTGAAAGCCCGCTTAAGTTTCCTAATTTAGCTCTATTTCGTACTCTATTAATTGCCGAATAAGCTTCTGCATTGGGACTGCCGTCAG
>DATCZQ010000192.1:0-27030 GCA_036525815.1 Yeosuana sp.
TACCTAATATACTTTAATGGTCTGTTATCATCTGCCATTTTTTTACGTATTTTTCTGAAAATTGGAATCATTTGGCTTTGTTAGTTTTTAAAATGAAGGCTAATGTGATGATACGGATTGTTTTAATTATTTATATCAGTAGTTAAACGAAGTTAGTTTTTTTTTTCTTACAATATCAATTTATAACGATTGTTTGGAGTTCAAAAGTGTTGTTTATAATTCATTTCTAAATAACTAAAACAAAGTTTAAATAACTAGTTTAATTTTGTAAATTTGCCTGCGTTTACAAACGCATCATGACAAAAACAACCAAATACATATTTGTAACCGGAGGCGTTACCTCTTCTTTAGGAAAAGGTATTATAGCCGCTTCTCTGGCAAAATTACTTCAGGCTCAAGGTTACAGAGTAACCATTCAAAAATTAGACCCTTACATTAACGTAGATCCGGGTACTTTAAATCCTTATGAGCATGGTGAATGCTATGTCACTGAAGATGGTGCTGAAACGGATTTGGATTTAGGTCATTATGAGCGTTTTTTAAATGTACCAACAAGTCAGGCTAATAATGTGACTACAGGGCGCATTTATCAAAGTGTCATTGACAAAGAACGTCGTGGCGAGTTTTTAGGGAAAACGGTTCAGGTTGTTCCTCATATTACTGATGAAATTAAAAGACGCGTGCAACTTCTTGGAAATTCAGGTGATTATGATATTGTAATTACTGAAATAGGAGGAACCGTTGGTGATATAGAATCATTACCATACATTGAAGCAGTACGTCAGTTAAAATGGGATTTAGGTGAAAATAATGCCATAGTCATACATTTAACTTTAGTGCCTTATTTAGCGGCAGCTGGTGAGCTCAAAACCAAACCCACACAGCATAGTGTAAAGACTTTGATGGAAAGTGGGGTACAGGCGGATATTTTGGTGTGTAGAACAGAGTATGATTTACCCTATGACTTACGTAGAAAACTAGCCTTATTTTGCAATGTAAGGGAAGAGGCGGTCATTCAATCTATAGATGCATCTACTATATATGATGTACCTAATTTGATGCTTGAGGAAGGCTTGGATAAAGTAGTTTTGAAAAAACTAGCTTTGAAAAGTTCATTACCTGATATTACACAGTGGAATAATTTTTTAACCCGACATAAAAATCCTAAAACAGAAGTTACTATTGGACTCATTGGGAAGTATGTTGAATTACAGGATTCCTATAAGTCTATTTTAGAGTCCTTTATTCATGCCGGGGCAGAAAATGAAGTGAAAGTTAATATTGAATCCATTCATTCAGAATATTTGAATGATGACAATATCAAACTGAAATTATCTCATTTAGATGGTATTTTAGTAGCTCCGGGATTTGGAGAAAGAGGTATTGAAGGAAAAATTACAGCTGTGAAGTATGTTCGTGAAAACAATATGCCATTTTTTGGTATCTGTTTAGGAATGCAAATGGCAGTCATTGAATTTGCACGAAACGTATTAAATTTACCCGATGCTGATTCCACAGAGATGAGCCCTGCCACCAAAAATCCGGTAATCGATTTAATGGAAGATCAAAAGTCCATTACTGATAAAGGTGGAACCATGCGTTTAGGTGCATGGGACTGTGATTTAAAAATTGGTAGTTTGGTGCGAGACATCTACAAATCTGAACATATCAAGGAACGCCACAGACATCGCTATGAATTTAATGGTAAATATAAAGCGGCCATTGAAGCTAAAGGAATGATTGCAACGGGTTTAAATCCAAACACAGGGTTAGTGGAAATTATTGAAATCCCCAGTCATCCATTCTTTATAGGAGTGCAATATCATCCAGAATATAAAAGTACAGTAGCTAATCCACATCCGTTATTTGTAGCGTTTGTTAAAGCTGCATTAAAATTTAAAAATGGTAAAAAAAGTGCCAGTGTGTCACAAAACTAAAATTGGATAGTTTTTTGATAAGCATTTAAATCCTTGACTTGAAGGAGGAATAATAAACAACAAATGGAAGAAAAAAAATTAGATATTAATTCGATAATAGGTTTTGCCCTGATTTTCGGAATATTAATGTATATGCTTTGGCAAAATCAACCAACTCCAGAACAGGTTGCAGAGCAGGAAAAGGCCAAACAAGAGCAACTTGCAGTTGAAGAAAAGGCCAAAGTTCAAGAGGATGTCATTCAAACAACTGCTGAAGATTTTTCTAAGGAAGCAGTGTCTGATTCGGTTCAGTTAACCTCTTTAAAAAATAAATTAGGGGCCTTTGCTTATTCATCTACCTTGCCGTCAGCTTCAAATAATGAAACCATTATTGAAAATGATTTGTTACAGTTGAAATTTAGTAATAAGGGTGGATTCCTTTCTGAAGTTAAGTTAAAGAACTTTGTAAATTATGATTCCATTCCTGTTTATTTGGTAAAAGACAGTAATGCAGCTTTCAATATTAATTTTGGAACTACAGATAGTCGTATTTTAAATACTCAGGACTTGTATTTTGAACCTACCATCACTAAAAATGGAGAGAATACCATTGTTTCTATGAAACTTAAGGTATCACAAGACAGGTTTTTGGAATACAGATATGAGATTAAGAAAAATGAGTATATGATGGATTTTACCATCAGATCTCAAGGACTTGATCAAGTAATAAACAGTTCACAGGCAATTAATTTGGACTGGAAGATTAAAACGTATCGCCACGCCAGAAGTGTGGCTTATGAAAATCGATACACAGAGTTAATCTATGAATATGAAGACGGTAAGGATAATTATTTAGGTCAGAGTGAACTTTCTGAATCTACGGAAAATGATGTGACCTATGTAGCTTTTAAACAACATTTTTTTACCTCTATTTTATTAGCTGATTCCCCTTTTAAAACAGCCGATTTAAAATCATATAATTTAGTTAAAGATGAAGAGATTGATACTGTTTTTACAAAGTCTTTTGAGGCTAAATTACCGTTAGAACTGGCGTCAGGTGAGATTAATAAAACCATGAATTGGTATTTCGGTCCATCAGATTATAAAATATTAAATGCTTATGACAGAAATTTAGATGAGGTTGTACCATTAGGTTGGGGTATTTTTGGTTGGATTAACCGTTACGTCTTCATTCCTACCTTCGGGTTTCTAAGTGGATTTTTACCGTATGGCTTTGCCATTATAGTAATGACCATATTAGTTAGAATAGTGATGTCTCCTGTAACCTATAAGTCCTATGTGTCTCAGGCAAAAATGAAGGTTCTAAAACCGGAAATTGCTGAGATCACTGAGAAGTACAAGGATAATGCCATGAAAAAACAACAGGAAACCATGGCCTTATATAGTAAAGCGGGCGCAAGTCCTATGGCTGGTTGTTTACCGGCTCTGGTGCAACTGCCTGTGTTTTATGCATTATTTCAATTTTTCCCTTCGGCCTTTGATTTACGTCAAAAAAGTTTCCTTTGGGCAGAAGATTTATCATCTTACGATACCATTGCGAAATTGCCGTTTCATATCCCGTTTTATGGTGACCATGTGAGTTTGTTCCCAATTTTAGCATCTGTAGCCATATTCTTTTATATGCAAATGACCACAGGACAGCAAATGGCGTCACAACCAACTCAGGAAGGTATGCCCGATATGAGTAAAATGATGAAGTATATGATGTATTTTTCACCATTAATGATGTTGTTTTTCTTCAATAATTATGCTTCAGGTTTAAGTTTGTATTATTTTGTTTCTAATTTAATTACGATTGGTATCATGTTGGTTATTAAGAATTTTATTATTGATGAAGATAAAATACATGCCAGAATTCAAGAGAATAAGAAGAAGCCTAAAAAAGAAAATCGTTTCCAAAAGAAAATGAAAGAAATGATGGAACAGGCAGAAAAACAAAAGCAATCACAAAAACGTAAATAAATAAAAAGCTGCCATTTGGCGGCTTTTTTGTTCTATACAATTTCAGCAATAAGAATTCGTTATTTAAAGTATGAAAAATTTAGCATTTATAATCTTTGTGTTTTTTGCTGGTCTAGTTTCAGCACAAAACATTAACCAATTTGATGCTGAAGGCAAGCGTCATGGCATTTGGAAAAAATATTTTGATGATACCACTGTTTTAAGGTATGAAGGGGAATTTAATCATGGTAAGGAAATAGGGCTCTTTAAATATTATAAAAATATTGAGAAGAAAGCGTCTCTAACGGCTACTAAACAATTTAATGATACGGATAATAAATCCTACGTCACCTTTTATACTTCTGCAGGAAAAGTGTTGAGTGAAGGACAAATGGATGGTAAAATTTATATAGGTGTTTGGAAGTATTATCAAAAAAAATCTAATAAGCTGTTAACCTTAGAAAATTATGATTTGAATGGAGAACTGGATGGTGACCGATTGGTATATTATGAAAACGGCCAGATTGCTGAAAAGCAGTTCTATAGTCATGGTAAACAGGAAGGGCCTTCATTTTGGTACACAGATAAGAATATAATTTTAAAAGAGTTTTATTATGTTAATGGAGAGTTACATGGTTTAGCAAAGTCGTATGACCCTAAAGGACAATTAATTCTAGAAGGCCAATATAAACAGGGTAAGAAACATGGCATATGGAAAACTTATGAAAACGGAAAACTGACCGAAGAAAAGGATTATACATATCATTCCAAACAAAAAAAATGATAAATGCAAAGGCTCTTTAATTTAATAAAGAGCCCTTACATTTATTTAGACATTTAAGTCTAAATCAAACAAACCAAACTAAACTAACTTTTTTTTATATTGTTGGTATTGCTACCTTGTTAATTACGTGGATAACACCGTTTCCTGCTTGCACATCTACCGCAACAATTCCTATGTCAGAATTTCCAGAACCGTCAGTCATGTTGGCAATATTATTACTAGAACCTGGTAAAGATATTATTAGATCATCACCTTCTAATGAAGTAGCTGTTGTATTCCCATTTGGTGTTAAATCACTAGAGGTAATATTTCCACTTACTACGTGATGTAATAATATGCTAGCAATGACCCCTTCATCAGAAGGAACTGTGATTGCTGCAAAAGCATCATTCGTTGGAGCAAAAACAGTGAATTCTGCACTTGTATCTGATAATACCGAAACAAAATCAGTAGATGGTGTTAATGCTGTTAATGCAGCAACTAATGTTGTAAAATTAGGATCTGCAACAGCAAATGTCACTATAGTTGGGATAGGAATAACAGCATCAATAGCATGAATAATTCCGTTAGTTGTAACTACATCAGCAGCGGCAACTGATGAAACACCATTAAACCTTACACCTTCTGTTGTATTAAAGTATAAACTTAAATTGCTCATTCCAGGTCCAGAGGCTAATGTATTGGTGTATCCAGCACCTGCACTAACTAAATCTGTAGAGGTTACAACTCTATCCAAAACATGGTTCAATAATATGTTTGCTAGAGCATCAGTTGGAACGTCTCCCAAGGCAGCACCATTTAAAAATGTAGCAAAAGCGTCGTTATCCGGAGCTAGAACAGTAAAAGTTCCTTCACCACTTAAAACACTTACTAAGTTTCCGTCTGCAACACTTAATGCAGCAACAAGACTACTAAATGCTGGATTTGCTAAAGCTTGATCTACAATTGTAGGTAATCCTATGACAGCATCCACAACATGAATAATTCCGTTAGTTGCTTCAATATCTGGAATAGCAACGTTTGAAACACCGTTTAATCTTACCCCATTCGAGGTATCTATGAACATACTTAGATTTAAATCTGAATTAGATTGAGTAGCAAGGGTACTTGCATATCCTGTAGATAAACTTGTTGAAGCATTTTCGCCAACAATGACATGGTTTAATAAAATTTGAGTTAAAACATCAACTGGAACATCATTTAAAGATGGAATACTGTTTTGAGCTAAAAAAGCAGTAAATGCATCATTTGTTGGCGCGAATACAGTATAGCTTCCTGGTTGATCCAGCGTTGAAGCTAAATCAGCGATTGTTAAAGCATCTACCAAAATACTTAATTCTGGAGTTGCTACTGCTAATTCAGTAATTGTTTCAGGTAATGCAACTGCCGGACTATTATCGTCGTCGTCACTACAAGAGAATGCTAAAAAGGCAAAAGCAAAAATTGCCGTAATTTTTGATAAATTTTTAAATTTTTTCATGTTTGATAATTTTATTGTTACTATTTAGACTGTTATAAATGTTTAACAAAAATACAAATAGATTAAACAAAAACAATAATGTTTAATAAAATTAACAAAACTTTAAACAAAATAAAAATTATCATATCTCAAGGAGCCTCCATTTCAACAAAAATTCTGTGGATTATATGTATCTTTGCAGATCATTATTATTTAAATCATTTCTTTTATTTATAATAAGAAGTAAGAAATAATTTAATAATTCGTCTGAATAATAAAAATAAAATAGATTAATGAAAAGAGTAATTGTTGGACTTTCTGGTGGTGTAGATTCTAGTGTTGCTGCTTATTTACTGAAAGAGCAAGGTTATGAAGTCATTGGCTTATTTATGAAAAACTGGCATGATGATTCTGTAACTATATCTAATGAATGTCCTTGGCTAGATGATAGTAATGATGCCATGCTGGTTGCAGATAAGCTGGGCATCCCTTTTCAAACGGTGGATTTAAGTGAACAATATAAGGAGCGCATTGTTGATTATATGTTTAAGGAATACAAGAATGGCCGCACGCCAAATCCTGATGTTCTTTGTAATAGGGAAATTAAGTTTGATGTGTTTATGAAAATAGCCATGGAACTTGGAGCAGATTATGTTGCAACAGGTCATTATTGTAGAAAAGGTGTTATTTCTAAAAATAGTAAAGACATCTATCAGCTTTTGGCGGGTGTCGATCCTAATAAAGATCAGTCGTATTTTTTATGCCAGCTATCGCAGCATCAGTTGTCCAGATCCTTATTTCCTATTGGTGAGTTAACTAAGCCAGAAGTTAGAGAAATAGCTTCAAAACTTGATTTGGTAACCGCTGAAAAGAAAGATTCACAAGGACTTTGCTTTATTGGTAAAGTAAAATTGCCCGATTTCTTACAACAACAATTAAAACCAAAAGAAGGACAAATTGTAGAAATATTTAAAGAAAACAGTATTTATAATCTTAGTCATCATGATTTTAGTAATTCAGAAGATAGGCTTGAATTTTTATCTAGAAAAAAGGAATATCACTTAGAAGACGGAAAAGTAATAGGAAAGCATCAGGGAGCACATTATTTTACTAAAGGTCAAAGAAAAGGATTGGCAGTTGGAGGTCATGTGGAACCATTATTTGTTATTGAAACAGATGTAAAATCAAATATTATTTATACAGGTGAGGGGAAAGAACATCCCGGCTTATATAAATCAGCCTTATTTATTAAAAATGAGGAGTTGCATTGGATTCGAGAAGATTTAAAGTTAAGCACTGATGAGACTATGAAAGTGATGGCAAGAATTCGTTATAGACAGCCATTACAAAAAGCAACTCTTTTTAAAGTAGATTCAGGTTTATATGTTGAATTTGAAAATCCGCAATCTGCAGTTACAGAAGGACAGTTTGTGGCGTGGTATCTTAACCATGAATTAGTTGGTTCAGGCGTAATTTCTTAACTTGTAAGCACCTAATTTAATTAGCGATGAAAAGGAACCTACTTTTTTTGTTTCTATGGTGCATCCCAATACTATATTATGCTCAGCAGGAAGATGCCCGGGTGTACTTAACTGATAAACAAAATGTAGCAGCTTCCTTAATAAATCCAATTTCTATTCTTACCCAAAAGGCAATTGACAGAAAAGAAAAACATGGTGTTTTAATTGATGAACGGGATGTGCCTGTAAATGAAAATTATATTTTACAGTTAAAAGCACAACCGGGTATAACCGTTCTGGCAAAGTCTAAATGGTTTAATGCGGTGCATATCAGAGGCACTGAAATGAATATTAAGGCACTTACTGGTTTAAGTTTTGTAAAATCCATTGATTTTGCAGATAAAAGCTTAAACCTTAAACAAGTAAAGCAAAAAAAGGAATCAAAGCGGGAAACCGCTTCTACTTCTTTTATTTATGGTAATGCCTTAAATCAAATCCAAATGATTAATGGAGATCAATTGCATTTAGATGATTACACCGGTAATGGAATGACCATTGCTGTATTAGATGCTGGGTTTCCAGATGTACATCTCATGGCGTCATTTCAAAGATTACGTGATGCTGGTCATATTTTGGATGATTATGATTTTGTAAATAGAGATGATGATGTGTATACTAATACATTAAGTAGCCATGGCACTTGGGTTTTAAGCACTATGGCAGGATATGTAGAAAATTATTATGTTGGAACGGCACCAGATGCATCCTATTATTTGTTTATTACTGAAGATGTAGCTAATGAAAATCCCGTTGAAGAAAGTTATTGGGTAGAGGCAGCAGAACGTGCGGATAGTTTGGGTGTTGATGTTATAAACACCTCTTTAGGCTATACAACTTTTGATAATCCAAACTATAACTATGCAACTTCAGATATGAATGGGAACACGGCTTTTATTAGTAAAGGTGCTAATATTGCTTTTGAAAAAGGAATGTTATTAGTGAATTCTGCTGGTAATGATGGTAATAATGGGTGGAAAATTGTTGGTGCCCCGGCTGATGCCGCGGGCGTTTTTACCATTGGAGCAGTAGATGCCAGTGGTGATTATGCCTATTTTAGTTCTGTTGGAAGTCCTATTCAACCTACCCATAAACCAGACGTGGTAGCTCAAGGATTAGGAAGTGCTGTGATTGATATCAATGATGCTATTATTGCGCTTAATGGTACGTCATTAAGTTCTCCTATTTTAGCGGGTGGTATTGCTTGTTTATGGCAGGCATTACCTAATAAGACGAATGCTGAAATCATGCAAATAATCAGAGCTTCTGCTTCACAGTTTAGCTCACCAGATTATTTTTTAGGTTATGGTATTCCTAATTTGCAATTAGCTTTAAATAATGGATTATCATCAGGAGATTCTCAGGAAAATAATTTCGACATAAAAATATATCCAAATCCGGTTTCACACATTTTAAACATATCACTGCCTTCAAATGATAATAAATCAGAAGGTATATTTTATAATATTCTTGGAAAAAAGGTTTTGGAAATAGATATAGATAAAAATAAAAGTCAATTGGATCTTTCTTTTTTAAGTAACGGATTGTATCTTTTAAAAATAGAGTCTCAAACTTTTTCAAAAATATTCAAAATTGTAAAGAATTAAACATGCCTAATAGAATTAAAGATTTATTCAAAATAAAACACCCTATTATACAGGCTGGTATGGTCTGGAATAGTGGTTGGAAATTGGCATCGGCGGCGAGTAATTCAGGGATTTTAGGATTAATAGGAGCAGGATCAATGTATCCAGAAGTATTGCGTGAACATATTCAGAAATGTAAAAAGGCAACTAGTCATCCTTTTGGCGTCAATGTTCCCATGTTATATCCTAATATCCAGGAAATCATGGATATTATTGTTGAAGAAAAAGTTGAAATAGTGTTTACTTCTGCAGGAAATCCAAGAACATGGACTACTTGGTTAAAAGAAAGAGGTATTACAGTAGTACATGTAGTGAGTAGTGTTAAGTTCGCATTAAAAGCGCAGGAAGCTGGGGTGGATGCTATAGTGGCTGAAGGATTTGAGGCTGGCGGACATAATGGTCGAGATGAAACAACGACATTCACTTTAATTCCTATGGTCAAAGAACAAATTCATATTCCGTTAATTGCTGCTGGAGGCATTGCAACTGGTAGAGGGATGTTGGCGGCTATGGTTTTAGGAGCTGATGCTGTTCAAATAGGTAGTCGTTTTGTAGCGAGTCAAGAATCATCTGCACATCAAGAATTTAAGAAATTAGTGGTAGAATCAAAAGAAGGAGACACCCAGTTAACTTTAAAAGAATTAGCGCCGGTGCGCTTGATAAAAAATAAGTTTTATAATGATGTTCAAGAATTATATAAAACGGCACCAAGTGTTGATCAATTGCAACAATTATTGGGCAGAGCACGTGCTAAAAGGGGCATGTTTGAAGGTGATTTAGTGGAGGGTGAATTAGAAATTGGTCAAATAGCAGGTTTGATTCATGATATTAAACCTGTAGCCCAAATAGTGGAGGATATTATGACTGAGTTTATGTTAGTAAAGAAAGAGATTATTAATTTATAAACCAGTAATTATTTTTAATCTCTTTAAAATAAAAGCTTTTTGTTCCTTCATATTTCATAATAATCATCTGTTTTATTTCCTTAAAAGTAAACCTGGCAGCCTAAATAGTAGTAAGTGACACATATTTTTGAATAAACAGGTCTTAACTTTTAATTATTTGTGAATTCAGTATTTTAAAATTGGTAAAAGCTAGGTCTAAAGATTACTTTTGCCGAATGCATTTTAAAAATTACTCGAAAGAGTTTAGAAATAATTGGCAATTAGCAGCTCCTGTAATGCTGGGGATGTTAGGGCATTCTTTTGTAAGTTTTGTTGACAATATTATGGTGGGTCAACTAGGAACCGCAGAGCTGGCAGCAGTTTCTTTAGGTAATAGTTTTATGTTTATTGCCATGTCATTGGGTATTGGCTTTTCTACTGCTATAACGCCTTTAACTGCGGAAGCGGATGCCGAAGAAAATTTCGGAAAGGGAAAATCGGCCTTTAAGCATGGCTTGTTTTTATGTACTGTTTTAGGAGTCTCCTTGTTTTTAATGGTGTTTTTTGTCAAGCCATTGATGTATTTAATGAAACAGCCTACTGAAGTTGTTAAGTTGGCAATACCCTATTTAGATTTAGTGGCATTTTCTTTAATTCCATTAATTGTTTTTCAAGGATTTAAGCAGTTTAGTGATGGTTTGTCTATGACTAAATACCCCATGTATGCGACTCTTTTAGGAAATATCGCCAATGTCATATTGAATTATATCTTGATTTTTGGAAAATTTGGTTTTCCTGAACTAGGTATAGTTGGTGCCGCATATGGAACTTTAGCCTCCAGATTTATTATGGTTTGGCATCTATGGTATATCCTTAAAGGAAAGGAAAAATCAAAGGCTTATGTCACTAACATAAAATTCTTCGTCTTAGATACTTTAATGTTAAAAAAAATAATAAATCTGGGTGCGCCAAGTGCCATGCAGATGTTTTTTGAGGTTGCCATTTTTACTGCAGCAATCTGGTTAAGTGGTACACTTGGTAAAAACCCTCAGGCCGCCAATCAAATTGCCTTAAACTTATCTTCAATGACTTTTATGGTAGCCATGGGATTGAGCGTTGCAGCTATGATACGCGTTGGTAATCAAAAAGGATTACAGAATTATTTTGAGTTGAGACGCATAGCTTATTCAATATTCTTATTTGGAATTATATTAGCTGTAGGATTTGCTGTTTTATTTTTCACTTTCAATAATTTCTTACCAAAAATATATGTCGATTTTGATGATGCCAAAAATTTGGTGGATAATACAGAAGTCATTGAGATCGCTTCTAAACTTCTCATAGCGGCTGCTATTTTTCAAATAAGTGACAGTATACAAGTCATTGTATTAGGGGCCTTACGTGGTCTTCAAGATGTTAAAATACCAACAATTATTACATTTTTCTCCTATTGGATTATTGGTTTTCCCATAAGCTGGTTTTTGGGTAAAGAGGATGCTTATGGTAGTTTTGGTATTTGGTTAGGATTGCTTGGTGGATTGACAACTGCTGCAATTTTATTGTATATTCGATTTAATTATCTGACCAAAAAGTTAATTTTGTCTAACAAATAAAAATAAGCAACAAAATGCCACTTCCTAAATTTATACTCGGTGATAACTCAGATTATCCTAATGCCATTTATGTGATTCATACTGAATTTCCAAGATTTATTATTAACCTTGAAGATGATGATCTGGAATGGTTTGAAGATTTTGATGATGAAGATGAAAAGGAGCTAACTGCCGAGACTGAAAATATGATAAAATTAGCCACTGAATTTTACGATAGAGAAATTTCTTTGTACGAAGAGTAATGATTGAACAACTTTTAGAATACGATAAATCTCTTTTTTTATTTCTTAATAATTTAGGGACACCGGCTTGGGATCATTTTTGGCTCGTTATTACTTACCGGTTCACTTTTATTCCTCTTTATGCTTTATTGTTATTTCTGCTTTATAAAAAATTGGGGTTAAAATCCCTTTTGATTTTGGTAGTTGTCATTGCATTAATGATAACTTTTACAGATCAGGTTACTAATATCTTTAAACGAGGGTTTGAAAGACCAAGGCCTTGTGGTGAAGAATCATTGATTAATCAAATGCGTTTTATAGCTAATCATTGCGGTAAATATGGTTTTTTCTCGGGGCATTCTTCAAATTCAATGGCTGCCGCTGTTTTTGCAGGTTTATTTTTAAGAACGAATTACAAAAATTTAATTTTTATTTTATTATTCTGGAGTGCTGTTGTGGCATATAGCAGAATTTACGTCGGAGTTCACTATCCTTTGGATATAGTTTGTGGATTAATTTTTGGTGCTGTTTCTGGATGGGCATTTCATAAATTAGGACAGATACTTTTAAAGCAATTAGTTCTGAAGTAGAATCAAATATTATTTTTATAAATTTTTCTACTTTTTGGCTGTAAGAGCATTATGCAAATACATTAAGCTTTTTTTCTGCTATAGATATGTTGATAGTATTGGATTCAATTAAACGGTATTCGCCATCAATCTGCATTTTAAAATGATTGAAATACTTCTGAGAAAGGGTCATGTTTTTAGTTTGAAAACTTTTAACTTCTTGAATAAGATGATGCCTTTTGAAAAGCATTAAAAAACTAAATAAAATAATTTTAAAGATGTTTAGTCTGGATACTATAATAATGTCCAATAATCCATCCACCAAAGAGGCTTTTGGGGTTAAACTTACGTTATAACCTAACTCATTAGAATTTGAAATAAAAACCATAAATGGTTTTACTTTAAATATTTCTTCATTAATGTTGACTTCAAGCTCACGCGTGTCATTAATGTTTTTTAAAGATTTAAATACAGCAGTTACGTAACTGAATAGTTTTCTGTTATTAGATTCTTCATAGTGTTTTATGACATGGGCATCAAACCCAACACCGGTATTGCTAAAGAAAAATCTATCATTTAATGAACCTGCATCAATTTTTTTAATCTCTTGCCTTTTTATAATAGCAATAGCTTTATGAATTTTTTTAGGTATTTTAAGGTTAGAGGCTAATCCATTTCCAGAACCTAATGGAATAATTCCTAAGATAATGGGAGATCCAAGAATGCATGAAGCCACTTCATTAATGGTTCCGTCACCACCACAAGCCACAATAATCTGGGCCTTTTGTTCAATAGATTCTAGGGTTAATTCAGTAGTATGATTTTTATAGACCGAAAACTTAACAGTTATTTCATATTCATTATGGTCGAAAAAAGTTTGAAGCATTTTTTTGCTAATGTTATGATTGCCAGATCCAGCAATTGGATTTATTATGAAATGTATCTGTATCAATAGTTTTATTCTAGTTTAAGGCCATTATTTCTATATAAATAATCGGCTGCTTGATAATATGAAATGGTTTTGTATAGAAAAGAAGGTCTTTCCGCTATTACATTTAAACTATTATCTTTTCTGTTCCATTTATAAATATCCGATTTATGCTGGTCACTTAGAACCATCAAGGTATCGGATTTTAGTAAGCCTAGTTTTCTGTAATTTCCAATAAAAGCGCGTTCATCTTCAGGTTTCATTTCCAAAATGCTTTTTCCAAACAAATTGGTTGTATAATCCCAGTTCAATAAATCAAAAACAGTTGGAAACACATCAATTTGGGAACAAAATTTATGAACCTTTTCCGGCTTAATTCCTGCATTAAAAATTAATGCAGGAATATGGTAATTTTCGACATCCAAGGCCCATCTGCCGGCACTACTTGCACAATGGTCTGCCATAATTACAAACAAGGTATTGTTGTACCATGGCTTTGTTTTTGCCTGTTTCAAAAAGTTTGATATGGCATAATCGGTATATTTAATCCCACCTTCCCTTCCTGTACCCGATGGGATATCAATTTTTCCTTCAGGATATGTAAATGGCCGATGGTTTGAAGTAGTCATCACAAAATTAAAAAAGGGCGTTCCAGTAAGATGAGCTATATCAGCTTCTTTTATCACTTTGTTGTAAATATCTTCATCACATACACCCCATGCATTCTCAAAAGTAACCTCATCATCATCAATATTTGTGCGTTTTGTTTTTATGTTGGTATCCAATAAAAAGCCCCTTCCTCTATCAACTATATTAAAACCATTACCACCAAAATATGTGTTCATGTTATCAAAATAGCCATCTCCACCATAAAAAAAGTTTCTTTCGTAACCTTGCTCTTTAAAAATTTCGCCAATGGTAAATAAACCACCATTGTTTTCGCGTTTAACTATGCTACGTCCAGGGGTTGGGGGGATGGACAAGGTTATGGCCTCCATGCCTCTAACTGTTCGTGTGCCAGTTGCAAAAATATTGGTAAAAAACAAACTTTTATTCGCCAATGAATCAAGAGTAGGAGTGATGTTTAAGTCACTACCAAAAGAATTTAAAAACCTACTGCTTAAACTTTCAATGCATATAAGAATTACATTGGGGCATTGAGGCACTTTAAGGCTATTGGAATTTGATATTTTTCTTAAAATTTGAGGTTCTTCTGGATTCACAAAAGTCACCTTAGGAGAAATATAATCCTTTTTTACTGTCTTAAAGACCTGTTCTTCACTTAATGTGTTATAAAATTCCTTATACGAAAGTTCATTGTTTCGAAATGCAGCAAAAAAAGAATATATTCCGGCTTTAGCTATTTCATTATTATATCTGTTTTCAAATTGTTCAGCTTTTTCATTATTAACAAATAGCGTAAATGTTAAAGCTATTACTATTATTAAAGCGGAAGGTACTAGTTTTTGTTTAAAAGTTGTTTCATTTTTAAATGTGTGTCTAAATGCCTTTGTTTTATTTGTAATAAAAATCAATGCAAAAAGAACAATTAAAATAGCACCTGACAATAATGGTATTGGATAAGATTCATTGATATTTTTAACTACTTCATAAGTATAGATTAAATAATCGACCGCTATAAAATTAAAACGCCTGTTAAATTCTAACCAAAATGTGATCTCTGCAAAAAATGAAAATAAAAATATAAGGAGTCCAAGCGCGAATGCTAAATGTGTAACAATACGGTCAAAAACAATTCCATAAAGATTTTTAGGCACTATCAGTAAATAAAAAACATAGGGTATTGAAAAAAAAGATATAGTGCCAATATCGAAAAAAAGACCAATTAAAAACGTATTTATTAAGGTAAAAAAGGAGTTGTCTGTTTCATATATACTTTTATACAAAAAAACAAATCTTATAATAAATGAAAGTAAAATAAAGATTAAAATAAAGGATTTGAGTAATGAAAATCTGTTTGGAAATAATTTGTTCCACATGGGTTATGGTCGTTTTTTATTTACTTTTTTTTTGTGTAAATGTAAGTTGAAAACTTAAATTAAAATAAGGTAGTTTCTTAATTTTAACATAGTATTTGCTTTCTGTACTTAAAAAGTTACTGCATTTTGTTGGTTATGTAAAATGTAAAGTTGATTCTGAGGTGATGTCTGGATTACTAAACTTTAATTAAGTCAATTTATTCTATAAATTATGCTTATAATTTTAAAAGCAATTCTGCAGCAGCAAAGGGAGTTGTTTTGTTTAACTCAATTAATTCTAGCTGTTTTTGAAGTTCTTTTTTAATTTTTGGGTGATTAAAAAAATCCGTTTTTAATTGGTTTTCTATCGTTTGTATAAGCCAGAATTTATTTTGTTCTTGTCGTTTTTTATTAAAAAAGCCATTTTCCTTGGTCACTTGTATATATTCCTGAATAATTTGCCATATAGCCTCAATGCCTTCATTGTTCAAGGCACTACATATAACTGTTTTGGGTTGCCAGTTAGAGGCTTTTTTAGGATATAAGTGAAGTGTTCTGTCATATTCAATCTTAGCTATTTTAGCATTTTTTAAGTTATCTCCATCTGCTTTATTAATAGCAATTGTGTCAGCCATTTCTATGATGCCACGCTTAATGCCTTGTAATTCATCGCCAGCACCTGTTAACTGCAATAATAAAAAGAAATCTACCATACTATGTACGGCGGTTTCACTTTGTCCGACACCAACAGTTTCAATTATGATGACATCAAAGCCAGCCGATTCACACAATATTATGCTTTCTCTGGTTTTACGTGCAACGCCTCCAAGGGTTTCTCCAGAGGCCGAAGGACGAATAAAAGCATTTGGTTGTTTCACTAAATCATCCATTCGTGTTTTATCTCCAAGTATACTGCCTTTTGAAAGAGAGCTACTGGGGTCAATCGCTAAAACGGCCACTTTCTTACCTAATGAAATTAATAAATTGCCAAAGGTTTCAATGAAAGTGCTTTTTCCGACCCCCGGTACCCCAGTAATGCCAATGCGAATGGATTTGTTAGCATAAGGCAAACATTTCATAATTAAGTTGTTCGCCTCATTTAAATGATCTTTATTTTTGCTTTCAACTAAGGTGATGCCTCGGCTTAGTGCCGTAATATTACCTTTTAAAATATCTAAAGATAAGACCTCTGCAGAAATTCGATTATGACGTTTTTTTTTAATTCTATCAATAGAATCCTGACTAGTGATTTCAGATTTTGAAATACCTTTTTTTTCTTTTAATGCCGAAGTTTTTTTTATTTTTTTAGTCAATTTATATCACTATTACTAAACTTATTCAGGATTTTTGCTGATATCTAATGGAACAGAAATTTTAGTTTGATCCCAAGCCATGGTAAGTTTTAAATTATCTGTAGAATTATCAAAAGCAATGGTAAACTGTTCTACCACTGAATTTAATTTTTCAACTGGAACATCAATTTCTAGCAAATCATAATTTGGATCCCACATAGGCTTCATTTCCGCATCAACGCCCCAAGGGTATTTTTTAGTATTAAACATTACCTGCCAAACACTATCTCTGGGCACGGACCAAATGGTATATTCTCCTTCCGGTATTTTAAATCCTTTAATGTACAGTGGTTTATTGGTTGTAAACGTGGTTGCTTCATTCGCCCCTGTCCGCCATACTTTATTATATGGTACCAAAGCCCCAAAAATTTCACGTCCTTTTTTAGATGGTCTGTTGTAGGTTACTTTTAATTTTAAGTCATTTAACTTAAACTCAACCGTATCTTTTGGACTTAGCCTTGATTGAAATATATTCTCAACAAAATGAGAATATAAAAAAAGTCCTAAGGCAATTATTGATAAAACAATAAGCAAGCGTTTCAAAAATTTGTTCATAAGCAATCAAATATTTATGGATATAAAGGTAAATTAAAATGATATATATGGAAAACACTTAACGTATAATTATTAAATTATGTTTTATTTTAAAAAATAAATTAAATTTTGCAACACTCGATTTTTTCTGTCGTCTTTAAAAATGAACTAACTTAAACCAAAAGTACAAGTAGTATGTTTAAAGTTGACATTATTGAACAATGTAAACAAAACAACCGAAAGGCACAATTGCAGTTATACAACCAGTACTGCGATGGTATGTATATTGTGGCTAAAAGGTTCTTGAAAGATACTAATGATGCTGAAGATGTTGTGCAAGAAGCTTTTATTAAGGCTTTTACTAAAATACATCAGTATAAAGCTGAGGTTACTTTTGGGGCTTGGTTAAAACGTATTGTTGTCAATAAAAGTATTGATTTCTTGAAATCTAAGAAACAGCGTTTAGTAGATTTAGAAGAGGTGCACCTAAAAGTTATTGATACTTCAAATGATGACAAATGGTTAGTAGACGATACTATTACATTAGAGGATGTAAAAAATGCGATAGAGAGTTTGCCTGATAAATATCAATATGTGTTAATGTTATATTTAATTGAAGGCTATGATCATCAGGAAATATCGGAAATATTAAACATCTCTGAAATAGCATCACGAACTCAATTATCAAGAGGAAAAATAAAATTGCAGGAACTGTTAACACTTAAAAAAGATGGCACAAGATATTAGAGAGTTATTTAAAGGGGACAAAACTCAAGAAAGGATGCCTGAAAAACATCAAGAAAGGTTTGTTTCAAAATTAGAAGAAACATTGCCAGTTAGAAAGAAGACTAAATTTATTTGGTTTCAAATAGCTGCTAGTGTGGTTGTATTAATTGGATTAAGTTTTGGAGCCTTTAAATATTTTCAGCCAGAGCAACCTATAAACAATGTGATTGCAAATAAAGTCGTGGAAACAAAAACTTTAGGAGATGTGTCTCCTGGACTTAAAAAAGTTGAAGACTATTATTTGGCAAGTATTAATTTAGAGTTATCTAAAGTTAAATATACAGATGAAAATAAAGATGTTTTTGATGGCTATATTGAGCAGTTAAACATTCTTAATAAAGAGTATAAAAACTTGTCTGTTGAATTAACCGAAAATGGTCCAAGTGAGTTAACAGTGAATGCATTAATTGACAATTTAAAATATCGATTAAATCTTTTGTATCGATTGAGAGAACAATTAAACGAATTAAATGCTTCGGATACTATGGATAAAGAAGCTTCACAATCAATCTAAAAAATCAAAAAATGAAACAGTCAATAATATTAAATTTATTTACGCTGGTAGTTTGTATTACCGGAAGTATGACAGCACAACAAAAATTAACTAAAGTGTCTCAAACATTAAAAGTTGATAAAGAGGTTACAATTGATTTGAATACTAGCTATTGTAATATTGTTTTTGATACTTGGAATAAGGATGTTATAGAAATTGAAGCTTATATTGAAGGAGACAAGCTTTCAAAAGAGGAGCTGCAAGAAGCTTTAAAAGACTGGAGCTTAGATATAGATGCTACTAACAATTTAGTGACTATTTCTGCTAGAGGTGGTGCTGCATATGCATGGGCCCATAAATATGAAGTTGGAGAAGAAGATGCAGTGAACGCTGTTTTACAGGAATTAAAATTTGAATTAGCGGATTTGCCCGAAATGAATTTTGACTTTAATTTTGAAATGATAAAAATGCCTCAAATTCCAGAGATGCCAGAATTGCCTGAGTTGCCAGAAGGCATTAGTAAAATAGACTTTGATTATGATGCATACAAAAGGAATGGAGATGCATATATGGAACAATGGTCTAAAAATTTCGAATCTAAATTTGGCCAAGACTATGCAAATAAAATGGAGGCATGGGGAGAAAAATTTGGTAAAGAATGGGAAGAAAAATACGGAAAGGAAATGGAGAAATGGGGCGAAAAATTCGGTAAGGAATGGGAAGCTAAATATGGAAAGCAAATGGAAGAATGGGGAGAACGTTTTGCTAAACATATGGAAGAAAGAGCCAGCCGAATTGAAGAACAAAGCGCTAGAGTAGAAGAACGGGTTGCAGAAAGAGAGAAACAAGCAGCAGAGCGCTCTAAGTTAGCTGATGAAAGGCGTGTTAAAATTTATAAAATGATGAATAATAATAGTTCTAAAGTTAAAAAAACGATTAAAATAAAAATGCCAAAAGACGCTAAATTGAAAGTTAATGTAAAATATGGGGAACTTAAATTTGCGGCAAATATCGATAATTTAAAAGCTGATTTGTCACATTCAAAACTTATAGCGAATAGCATTAATGGAAGCAAAACTTCCATTAATGCTTCTTATTCTCCAATTCATGTAACTTATTGGAATCTAGGAACCCTCAATTTAAATTATGTTAATAGTGCTGAGATAGATTATGTTAAAAGTATAATAATGACCTCTAATTCTTCAAACATAACTATTAAAAATTTAATTAATAATGCGATTATAAATGGCAGTATTGATGATTTGAAAATTTTAAAAATCGATAACGCATTTAATAATTTAAATGTAACACTTGATAATAGCAATGCGGTTATAATGCTTCCTAATGTTGATTATAATTTGCAGTATAAAGGAAGTAAAACCCGTTTTACGCATCCTAAAAGTACCAGTAAGGACCCTGTTTTAAGTTTCACAGCAGGAAATTTAAACAGCCCTAAAAATATAGTTATTAATGCAAAATATAGCAATATTACCATGCAACAATAATGAGTATCCCAATACATCTAACACCTATTTTCTTCACTCTTTCTATTAATTATTCTAACTATTAAATTCAGGAATAAATTTTAGTCTAATCGTTTTTATTTTTTATTTGATTCTTTAAATATATCATGAGTTAATTTTTTTATAAAAAAATTAATGACATTTTGACATTTTTATAATAATGGCAGTACTTTTGCCAACTAGTTTTTGTATTTGTTAAATAAAATGCGACCATGAGTAAAAAGGATAAACAGAAAGATATAGAAAAGGAGCAACTTCATGATGTTCAAAATAATACTGAAACTGCTGAAATGGAGCAACAGGGTAAGGAAGAGCAATCAATAGAAGAAAAATTGCAAGAAGAAATAAAACAAGAAAAGGATAAGTTTCTTAGGTTATTTGCCGAATTTGAAAATTATAAAAGACGAACTTCAAAAGAGCGTGTAGAGCTTTTTAAAACGGCTAATGAAGATGTAATGAAAGCATTATTACCAGTTTTAGATGATTTTGATAGAGCATACATTGAAATATCAAAAACAGAAGAAAAAGATCTTTTAAAGGGGGTTGAATTAATAAGTAATAAACTAAAATTGACTTTAGAACAAAAAGGATTGGCCCCTATTAAAGTAGCTAATGGTGATGTCTTTAATGCTGATAATCACGAAGCTATAACGCAAATACCTGCTCCTTCAGAAGATTTAAAAGGAAAAATAATTGATGTTATTGAAAAAGGATATGCTTTAGGTGATAAAGTAATTCGTTTTCCTAAAGTGATTATTGGACAATAAGATATTTACATGGCGAAAAGAGACTATTACGAAATTTTAGGTATAAGCAAAGGAGCTGGTGCTGACGAGATAAAAAAGGCTTATAGAAAGATGGCAATAAAACACCATCCTGATAAAAATCCAGATAATAAAGAGGCTGAGGCTAAATTTAAAGAAGCTGCAGAAGCATATGAAGTATTAAGCAACCCTGATAAAAAGGCTCGTTATGACCAATTTGGTCATCAGGCTTTTGAAGGTGGTGGCGGATTTAACGGTGGTGGTATGAATATGGATGACATATTCAGTCAGTTTGGTGATATTTTTGGAGGTGCTTTTGGCGGTGGCGGATTTTCAGGATTTAGTGGTGGAGGCCAACGCAGAGTGAAAGGAAGTAATTTACGGATAAGAGTAAAATTGACTCTTGAAGAAATTGCCAATGGGGTTGAAAAGAAAATTAAAGTTAGACGAAAAGTTCAGGCGAAAGGAACTACTTATAAAACGTGTACAACCTGTCATGGAAGTGGTCAAATAACCAGGATAACTAATACTATTTTGGGTAGAATGCAAACAGCGACCACCTGTAATACATGTCATGGAGCTGGTCAAATTATTGATAAAAAACCATCTGACGCCGATGAACAAGGATTGAGAATTGCTGAGGAAACAGTGTCAATAAAAATTCCAGCTGGTGTAGTTGATAGTATGCAATTAAAAGTGTCGGGAAAAGGAAATGAAGCTCCTGGCAATGGTATTTCAGGAGATCTTCTGGTTGCCATCGAAGAAGAAGCTCATGAAACGTTACAGCGTGAAGGTGATAATTTGCATTATGATTTATATGTTAGTTTACCAGATGCTATTTTAGGTACTTCAAAAGAAATTGATACGGTTACTGGTAAAGTTCGTATAAAAATAGAACAAGGCGTTCAATCTGGTAAAATATTGAGATTGCGAGGTAAAGGAATTCCAAGTATAAATGGTTATGGTAGAGGTGATTTGTTAGTTCATGTTAATGTATGGACTCCAAAAACATTGAGTAAACAGCAAAGAGAATTTTTTGAAAATATGCGTGAAGATGAGCATTTTACTCCAAAGCCAGAAAGTACTGACAAGTCGTTTTTTGAGAAAGTAAAAGACATGTTTTCTTAATTTTTGGCCTGATAAATGGGTATTTAAGCAAAAGTTATCTTATTATTTTACTAATTATATAATAAAAAGTTTTATATTTGAATATCACTATTTTTTAGTGATATTTTCTTTTTCATAGCAATTTTTTTCCCATCCTTAATTCATTTTAAGGGTGGGTTTTGTTTTTGATACAGTTTCCAAATATTTATCATTTTATATTAAATGTTAATAGGTAACATTTAATATATTTACACACATGTCAATTAATAATAAGAATGAGTAACATATTAGAAGTCCAAAATGTTTCTAAAAATTTTGGATCATTTACAGCCCTAAACAAAGTATCCATTTCAGTTCCTAAAGGTAGTATTTATGGTTTATTAGGTCCCAATGGTGCCGGAAAAACAACACTTATTAGAATTGTAAATCAAATTACTATGCCGGACTCTGGTCAGGTATTTTTAGATGGAACACCATTAAGCGGAGTCCATATTAAAGATATTGGCTATTTGCCAGAAGAGAGAGGGTTATATAAATCTATGAAAGTGGGTGAACAGGCATTATACTTGGCACAATTAAAAGGGCTGAGTCATAAAGAGGCTAAAGCCCGCTTAAAATATTGGTTTGAGCGATTAGAAATTGGAGATTGGTGGAATAAGAAAATACAGGAGTTATCAAAGGGTATGGCACAGAAAATCCAATTTGTTGTGACTGTTTTACATCAACCTAAATTGTTGATTTTCGATGAACCATTTTCTGGTTTTGATCCAATAAATGCCAATTTAATAAAGGATGAAATTTTAAAATTAAGAGAAGATGGCGCAACCGTAATTTTTTCAACACATAGAATGGAATCGGTTGAAGAGCTGTGTGATGATATTTGTTTGATTCACAAATCAAATAAAATTCTTGATGGTAAATTAATAGATATAAAAAGACAATTTAAGACCAATACTTATGAAGTTGGAATTTTAGTTCATAATAAGGAAACTCTGGAACAGGAATTATCAAAGAAGTTCCAAACATCAACAGCAAGTTTTAAAACTTTGGGGGAAGAGTTAAAGCTAAACATAAAACTTTCAGACCTTGAAAAACCAAATGATTTATTGAGTTATTTATGTAATCAAGGTCAAGTTTCCCATTTTGTCGAATTAATACCTAGCGTTAACGAAATATTTATTCAAACAGTAAAGAATCATTAATTATGAACCATTTACCACTCATTATAAAACGAGAATATTTAACTAAGGTTAAAAATAAATCATTCATCGTAATGACTATTTTAAGCCCAATCTTAGTAATTGTTCTTATTACTGTTGTAGCCTATTTATCACAATTAAATAACGATAAACAAAGAACCATATGCATTCTGGATGAAACCGGATTAGTACAGGATGTTTTTAAAAGTGAAGATAATACCACCTATAACATATTGGAAAATATGTCATTAGCAGATGCTAAAGAATTGGTGAGGCAAACTGAGGCATATGGGTTGTTACATCTTGAAGGTTCAGACCATTTGGATTCAATATCTGGCCATATTAAATTCTATTCAGAAGATTCTCCTTCATTAACCATAATTTCAAATTTAGAAACTAAAATCGACAAAAAGATTGAAAATTTAAAACTTCAGGAAAAAGGAGTTGATATTGCTATGATTGAAGCATCAAAAACGAATGTTAATATTAATCAAGAAAGTTTTGACGGAGAAAAAACATCTAAAATAGATAGTGTAGTTAAACTGTTTTTTGGAAGTGCTGCAGGCTATTTATTATTCATGTTTATTATTATTTATGGCAATATGATTATGCGCAGTGTTATTGAGGAAAAAACAAGTAGAATTATTGAAGTTATCATTTCTTCTGTAAAACCTATGCAACTCATGTTAGGCAAAATTATTGGCACCTCCTTAGCTGGAATTACTCAGTTTATTATTTGGTTATTTATTGGAGGCGCTTTATTATTTACAGTTTCAATTGTTTTTGGAATTGACACCTCCCAAGCTCAATCCCCTAATCAACAAATGATAGAGGGAGCTATGCAAAACTCCAACATAGAAATGCAGGTTCAAGACGTTTTTAACTCATTACACCATCTTCCAATGACTAATTTAATTATAGCCTTTTTACTATTTTTTATTGGAGGCTATTTATTATATAGTTCCTTATATGCTGCTATTGGAGCCGCAGTGGATAATGAAACTGATACACAACAGTTTTTATTACCAGTATTAATGCCTTTAATTTTAGCTGTGTATATTGGGTTTTTTACGGTTATTGAAGATCCACATGGCACGATTTCAACGGTTTTTTCATTTATACCACTAACATCACCGGTAGTAATGCTTATGAGAATTCCATTTGGAGTTCCTATATGGCAGCAAGTGGTATCATTATTGTTATTAATTGGTACGTTTATATTTACAGTTTGGTTTGCGGCCAAAATTTATAGAGTTGGTATTTTAATGTATGGTAAAAAACCAAGTTATAAAGAATTAATAAAGTGGATAAAATATTAAAATGGTTCAGGAAATAAAGAAAATAGAAAAAACTATAGAAAAAAGTTCCTTATGGGAAAAATTGAAATTGCTTCTCAATGAACATATTGATTTTAGTCAAGATATTAGTGTTTCTGTTAAAGATGTTATTATCATTATTACAGTAATTTTTATAACCACGCTAATTCTAAGATTCTTTTTAAGAATAATAACCAGAAGATTGCCTGAAGATGATAAGGCTAAATTTAAAGTAGTATTCGGGTATTTTAGGTGGTTAATTTATTTAATAATATTTTTAATTACTTTAGATGCGGTTGGAGTGAATGTTACTTCGGTTTTTGCGGCATCTGCAGCCTTATTAATAGGTATCGGTTTAGCACTTCAAACCCTGTTTCAAGACATTATTTCTGGTGTTTTTATATTGGTTGATCAGACAGTTCATGTTGGAGATATTATAGAAATTGATGGGAAAGTAGGAAGAGTAGATGAAATAAAATTAAGAACTACCAGAGCTATCACACTTGATAACCGGGTACTTGTAATTCCTAATCATTTATATCTTACAAATAGTTTATTTAATTGGACACAAAATAATCCGAATACCAGAGAGTTTGTTCAAGTAGGAGTAGCTTATGGCAGTGATGTACAATTAGTGAAAAAGTTACTGATTCAAGCTGCCAATAAGCAATCCGCTGTCATTGAGCCTGAAGAAACATCAGTCTTGTTCTCTGACTTTGGAGATAGTTCCTTAACTTTTAAAGTGATTTTTACAATTGAAGATAGTTTTAACGCCAATGGTGTAAAAAGCGATGTTCGTTTTGAAATTGAAAAGTTATTCAGAGAGCATAACATTACCATACCATTTCCTCAGAGAGATGTACACATTATTCAAAAATAAAACAAAATGATATGTCTAAAATTTTAATAATTGAAGATGAAGCTGCCATTAGACGCGTATTAGTTAAAATTCTTTCAGAGGAAAATGATGCGTACCAAGTTGAAGAAGCAGAAGATGGTTTAGAAGGAATTGAAAAAATTAAAAAGGAGGACTATGATTTGGTGCTTTGTGATATTAAAATGCCAAAAATGGATGGTGTTGAAGTTTTAGAAGCTGCTAAAAAAATTAAACCAGAAATCCCAATCGTCATGATTTCAGGCCATGGTGATTTAGACACTGCAGTGAATACTATGCGGATGGGTGCTTTTGATTATATTTCAAAACCGCCCGATTTAAATAGACTTCTTAATACGGTAAGAAATGCTTTAGATAGAAAGGAGCTAGTTGTTGAAAATAAATTGTTAAAAAAGAAAGTTAGCAAGAATTTTGAGATGATAGGAGAAAGTAAAGCTATTTCACATATTAAGGATATAATTGAAAAAGTGGCGCAAACAGATGCTCGCGTTCTAATAACAGGATCAAATGGCACGGGTAAAGAACTTGTAGCACATTGGTTACATCAAAAAAGTGACCGTGCAAATGGCCCTATGATTGAAGTTAATTGCGCGGCCATCCCAAGTGAGCTGATTGAGAGCGAATTGTTTGGTCATGTTAAAGGTGCTTTTACGAGTGCAGTAAAGGATAGAGCTGGTAAGTTTGAAGCAGCTAATCAGGGTACCATTTTTTTAGATGAAATTGGCGATATGAGTTTGTCAGCACAGGCAAAAGTATTAAGAGCACTGCAAGAAAGTAGAATTCAGCGTGTTGGTAGTGATAAGGATATTAAAGTTGATGTAAGAGTTATAGCTGCAACGAACAAGGATTTAAAAAAGGAAATTGAAAAAGGAAGGTTCAGAGAAGATTTGTATCATAGACTCGCCGTTATTTTAATTCAAGTTCCTTCTTTGAATGAAAGACGTGAAGATATCCCCTTACTAATTGATCATTTTACTGATAAAATCGCAAATGAACATGGCACTGCAAAAAAAGTGTTTTCGGATAAAGCCATTAAATTATTGCAAGATTATGACTGGACAGGAAATATAAGGGAACTTAGAAATGTTATAGAGCGCTTAATTATACTAGGTGATAAAGAAGTAACTGAAAATGATGTTAAATTGTTTGCTTCAAAATAATACAAATAAATCAAGATGCTGGCAGGCTTGCTCTTAAATTAAAGAGTCAATGCCTGCCAAATTTTTTAAATATCGCAATTATTTAAATAGGATAAATAGGTATTAGTTAATCGTTTTAGATTTTGTAAATAATGGCTTTTTATTTCTTCCAGACTTTTATCCATTAAATGGTTTGAATTTTCATTTGGAATAACAACTTTATCTTTACTATTATATATTTTTAAACTATCATTAAAGCTTTTTACATTTGAAGAAATGGCGCTTTTATATTGATTAATCATTGCTTCTTTTTTCAATATTAGCTCTTTTCCTTTTTGTTCGTCCATTTTTAATTTGATCTCTTTTTCCTTTTGTCTAAGTAACAATTGTTGTTGTTGTAACTCTTTTTGTTCATCTTGCAGTAGGGAAAGACTCGTGTCTTCT
>DATCZQ010000193.1:0-2541 GCA_036525815.1 Yeosuana sp.
CTATCCTGTTATGATTCGTTAAGGAGCAAAATCGAAGCTAAAAACCTTGTAATCGAAAAAGAACTGCACGATAACCTGCCTGATATTAAAGGAAACCAATTTTTACTCGAACAGGCTTTTATTAATCTTTTGGATAATGCAATAAAGTATACTCCTGAAAACGGCACTATAGGTTTTAAAACAAGACCCAATGAAGATACCGTAGAGATAGAGATCTTTGACACTGGTATAGGAATACCCAAAGAGTCCATACCAAGAATTTTTGAAAGATTTTACAGGGTTGACAAAGACCGCTCAAGGCAAGAAGGCGGCACCGGGCTTGGTCTTAGCATCGTAAAACACACTATTAACATTCATGGCGGAGAAATAAAAGTAGAGAGCGAGATGAGTAAAGGAACAAAATTTATTATTAATCTTCCAGTAGGTTAAACATTATCCTATTGAATATTTAATTTAATAATTTTATACTTAAAATATGATTATAAAAGTAGCCGTCGCCATAGCCTTTGTAATAGCATTTGCATATATTGCTTTTTGGTACAAAGATACTACAGAAGAAGCTGTCCAAACTACCGGCAAATATATAAAAACCGGCATTAGGGCTACCGAGCATTCCCGTGAGATGATAAAGGGAAGTAAAGAAAGTATGAAAGAAAGAGAAAAAATGGCCGACTTTGACGACCAGTAATTTTTTACATTCTAAGTTCCTTAATTTCACTATTAACACATCATTAACACATCTTTTATATCCCACGTATAATTTATTTATACAATGAGCAAATTTGGAGTTACAAATAAAAAGGAAGAAGAGTTGTATTTAAAGATGGAAAACCTGTCTATCTTTGAAGATGACATTGAGGAGAAGTTCATTAAGTCATCTGGTAAGGGCGGGCAAAACGTAAACAAGAATTCTACCTGTGTTCAGCTAAAGCATCTTCCTTCAGGCATAATAGTAAAATACCAAAAAGAGAGAACCCAAAACCTAAACAGATTTTTTGCAAGAAGGGCGCTTATAGAAAAACTGGATAAGCAAATAAACGGAGCCAAGTCTTCAGAAATTCTAAAACGCGAAAAACTTATTAAACAAAAACAAAAAAGGAAAAAACGTGCAAAGAAAAAGCTAGAAAAAATTGATTAGTCTGAATTATGAGCCTTCATTTCAAAATTGACTTAATGCATGAATATTATTAACTTAACTATTCTTTTTCAAACAGCATACTTAAATACTGCTACTGAGTGACATGCGGTTCCGGCTACTACAAAAATGTGCCAGATAAAATGTCGGAAGTTTAGGTGACTTAATCTGTAAAAAGGTATCCCCAGAGTGTAGGCCAATCCGCCTGCAAAAATCCAGAAAATCCCCCAGACAGGAAGACTAAACCATAAGGGTTTTATAGCAAATAATATAAGCCAGCCCATAATTAAATAGAACAGGACCAGAACTCCTTTGTGTTTTAACCCAGTATAGTATAAAAAAATTATTCCTGTTATTGCAAGAATCCATTCAGCTGCAAAAAGCGCCATGCCGGCTCCCCCTCCTATTACATTAAGCGCAATTGGAGTATATGTACCCGCTATCAGAAGGTATACAGCTCCGTAGTCCACAAGGCGCAGTATTTCCTTGGCCCTGTTTTTTGGCATTGCATGGTAGATGGTGGAAACCAGATAAACAAATATTACAGCCGCTGCAAAAATAGCGGCAGTAATTACAACCAGGTTATCTTTTGCCTCTATCGATTTTGCTATCAAAAAAGGACTGCCAATAATAGCAAATAATAAAAACACCCCGTGAGCAATACTATTAGCAATCTCTTCCCTTAAGGTCTGGCTTCTTTCTATCATTACGGTTCAACAATATTTTATACCAATTGTAATACGAATGATAGGGGATAATTAATTAGTGGTAGCCCCAACGGGATTCGAACCCGTGTTTCAGCCTTGAGAGGGCTGCGTCCTGGGCCAGGCTAGACGATGGGGCCTCTGAGAAAAATTAATATACCTTATAATAAAGATTCTCAACAATTCAAAAATATAACAAATAAAACTAAAGGAATTATTATATTAATATACGGACAGATGCTTAGGATTTGTTAAATGATCATAAAGCATTTCAGCAAGCACTCTATTCCCCCGTACGGTAAGGTGGTAATCATTTTTAAAAAACAGATCGTTCTTTTTCTCTGTCCAAATATCATTCTTATTGAAATCTTTGTATTTAACTCCTTTTTCCTTTATGTCTTTTAACCAGTCATACTGATGGGGAGAACCTTTTTTAATAGGCATTGCCATCACAATCAATTCAAAACCAAATTCATCACCCAGATTTTTTAGATATTCTATTTGCAGATAAATCTTTTGTTTAGACCAACTTCTAAGCTGTTGTCTATCATAATCCGGCAGCTGGGAAAACATGTCTTTGTAGGATAAAAAGGATATTAAAAATTGGAGCTCGCATAGGACAGCAAAGTATACTAAGCTGAAACTATGCAAAAGAAGTTACTTAAGAATACAAAACTATCAAATAGTAAGATAAGCAAGCTA
>DATCZQ010000194.1:0-19330 GCA_036525815.1 Yeosuana sp.
TATGTTCCTCAACCTAATGAAGGCGATAAACACCCCAGGTTTGAAAATAAAATTTGTTATGGGGTCGATTTAAGAAAGGAACCAACACTTCATAAATTCACTTTAAAATATATTATTGATGCCTATAAGAAGACACCGAAAAGTGAAACATTCTTTGGACCTACTTTTACCATTCATGCTGGTAATGAAATTTTACAAAAACAAATAGAATCAGGATTAACTGAAGAAGAGATTAGAGATACTTGGCAAGAAGATCTTGAAAATTTTAAGAAAATCAGAGCCAAATATTTAATTTACAAGTAAGAAAGCAATAAAAACAATAGCTTAAATGAAAAAGATCATGGCATTCATCATGCTTGTTTTAAGTTCTTTTGGTTTTAGTCAAACTACTGATAGGCCTCCTGAAGTTAAATCAAAAACTGCAAAAAAAATAGCTAAAGAATTTTTAAAAACCAATCATATTCCAGGCATGGCCATTTCGGTTTCCAGACATGGTAAACTTATTTGGTCAAAAGGCTTTGGTTATGCCAATTTAAAACCAAAAAAACGAGTGAAGCCAAATAAGACCATCTTTAGAATTGCCAGTATATCTAAATCAATTACAGCGGTTGCATTGGTAAAATTAGTAGATGATAAAGTAATTGATTTAGACACTAGTATATATAAATATCTGCAAGATTACCCAAAGAAACCTTATGATTTTACAGTACGCCAATTAGGTGGAAATATCTCTGGTATTAGACATTATAAGAATGACAGTGAATATGCTTTAAACAAAAAAATGAGTATCACAGATGGCTTATCACTTTTTAAAGATGATCCTTTGTTATTTGAACCTGGTACAGAATATAATTATAGTTCCCCTGGATACGTTTTATTAAGTGAAATCATTCAAAAGACATCGAAGTTGCCATATGCCACTTTAGTAAGCGATTCCATTTTCAGACCCTTAGGAATGACTCATTCCATGGTTGATGATTCAGAAAATAAAATTCCTAACAAATCACAGTTTTACAGTTCTACATTACGATATGGCCCTGTTACAGCTAAACCCGTTGCAAATGGATATAAAGTTGCCAGTGGTGGATTTTTATCTACGTCAGAGGATATCATCAAATTTGGAAACGAAATAATTAATCCAAAAGTAGTATCTAAACAAGCCGTTTCTGAAATTGTAACCAGTCAAAAACTGAATAATGGTTATAAAACAGGCTATGGTATTGGTTTTTCTGTTGAAAAATCAAAAATTGGCACACCAAAATATTATCATACTGGTGGTGGTATAGGAGCTTCAAGTATTTTATTAATTTACCCCGAAGAAGAACTGGTAATAACGGTTCTCACCAATCTCACTGGAGTGAATATGAAAGAATTTGCAAATCAGTTAGAAGCGTACTTTATAGATTAATAATGGTTGGTTTCTTGTATTTCTGAAATGGCTGTTTCAATAAATTAGTGATTTGTCCATTTTCAACCTCATCAGGAAATACATCAACACCATATACCAATTTTTCTCTATCTAAATGCCTATAGGTTCCTAATAAACGATCCCATATTGAAAAAATATTTCCATAATTAGAATCTGTATAAGGCAGCACATAATGATGATGCACTTTATGCATATCTGGTGAAACCAAAAAATAACTCAGTACTTTATCAATTTGCTTAGGTAACTTTATATTGGCATGTGTAAATTGTGTTGCCACTAATGACATAGACTGATATAACATTACGATTCCCATTGGTACTCCAATAACGAATACTCCAAACAGTGTAAACACAAACCGAATAATACTTTCTAAAGGATGATGTCTGTTAGCAGTGGTTGTATCTACATGATGATCTGTATGATGCACTAAATGAACCATCCACAAAGGTTTCACTTTGTGCTCCACAAAATGTGGCAAATAAGCCCCGAAAAAATCCATAAATAAAACCCCTAAAATGATATATAACCACAGTGGGAATTCCGGCAACCAATTAAGAATTCCAAAATTATTCGCCATGACCCAATCCGCCGACATTAACAATAGAAAGGCCAACACAAAATTGATGATGATGGTGGTTACAGTAAAAAATAAATTAGGAATGGCATGCCTCCACTTTTTATATGTGAATATAAATAAAGGAACTGTGCCTTCTAAAACCCAGAAAAATGTTAAACCACCTACTAAAATTAAGCTTCTATGTAAAGAGGGTATGGTCTCAAAATAATTTAAAAATTCTTGCATAGCATCAATCATTAATTCTTAAATATAATAAAATAGTTCACTTTATCAACTTCTTCATCTCTTCAACAATATTATATGCCGCCGGACAAATGGCCACATTCTTCAGTGTAAGGTTGGATATTTGCTGAAACTTTTTTCTATCTGTATGAGGAAACTCGCTACAAGCCTTGGGTCTTACATCATAGATGGAACAATAATTATCAACTCCTAAAAAGGTACAAGGCACACTTTGCAGTACATAATCGTTTTCTTCATCCACCCGCAAATACTGACTAATAAATTGTTGTGGCTTGAGCTTAAAATGTTTTGAAATCCGCTCAATATCTTTAGCAGTAAATAATGGCCCCGTAGTTTTACAGCAATTGGCACATTGTAAACAATCGGTACGCTTAAATTCATCTTCATGTAACTCCTGCATGGTATAATCCAAATTCTTTGGGGTTTTCTTTTTTAGCTTATCAAAGAATTTTTTGCTTTCGTTATGCTTATCTTTGGCCAGCTTAGGGAGATTATTTATAAAGTCTTGCATGGTGTAAAAATACTGTTTTTAATGAAGGATTTATTTGGACAAGCGCTTTTAGATTTTCAAAAAGATGAATTTACTGAAGATATCATTACCTCCACAAATATTTCTGATGATGATATGCTTCCTATCTCCTATCTATTCAGAGGCTTTAAGGAGATGCCCAAACTTGAGCAAAAAGCCTTAAGATTAGCAAAAGGATCAATTCTAGATGTTGGCAGTGGGGCGGGAAGTCATAGTTTATATCTTCAAAAAAAAGGGTTTCAAGTAAAAAGTATAGATATCTCAAAAGGCGCCATTGAAGTGTGTAAACTAAGAGGTTTAAAAAATGTGGAAATAAAAAATATTCTGGATGAAACAGAAACCTTTGATACTATTTTACTCCTCATGAATGGTACCGGTATATTTCAAGAGTTATCTCAACTTTCAAAATATCTGAAGCATTTAAAATCTTTATTAAATCCAAAAGGACAAATTTTTATCGATTCTTCAGATATTAAATACATGTACGAAGATGATGATGGTGGATTCTGGATTGATGCCCATGCCAACTATTATGGAGAACTTGATTATTTTTTAAGCTATAAAGGCGAAAAAGAAACCCCTATGAAATGGTTATACTTAGATTTTGACTCTTTAAATTTAGCTTGTGAAACCATTGGACTCAACTGCGAACTTATTATAGAAGGGGACCATTTTGATTATTTAGCGAAGTTGTCTTTACCATAAACAGATTGACCATCTATAATTGTATTTATTACCTTTATGTTCGGTATTTCATCTGCAGGAACTTCCATAATATTTTTATCCAGAATTATGAAATCTGCAAATTTACCTGCTTCAATACTACCCTTTTCATTTTCTTCAAAGTTTGAAAAAGCTGCCCAAATAGTCATGCCTTTTAAGGTTTCTTCTCTGGTCAACGCATTTTCCATTTGAAAACCACCTTTAGGATATTGTTTTACATCTTGTCTGGTAACGGCAGCATAAAAGGTTAAAAACGGACTCACCTGTTCCACAGGAAAATCGGTTCCTAAGGCAACTTTACCGTAAGCATTTAACAAGTCTTTAAACGCATAAGCGCCTTTGATACGATCATGACCTAATCTGTCTTGTGCCCAATACATATCACTGGTGGTATGTGTTGGTTGTACCGAAGGTATGATATCATTAAATAACTCAAAATCGTCTGGAGAGATTACTTGAGCGTGTTCTATTCTCCAACGCCTGTCCTTTTTGCCTTCCAATACATTTTTGTATATATTTAAAACTGCATGATTAGCTGAATCTCCAATCGCATGCGTATTCATTTGAAATTCTGAATTAGCTATTCTCATGGCGCCTGAATTAATATCCGCAGTTGACATTACCGGAAGCCCAAATGACTTTTTATTATCATGATATGGCTTTCTTAATAACGCCCCTCGTGAGCCTAAAGCACCATCAGCATAAAATTTAAAGGAACGAACATTAAGTTTATTCGTTTTAATAATGCCTTTATCCAAAAAATAATTTAGGTTTACCTCAGTTCCGGGAACCATCATATATAATCTAATCTTTAAATCTCCGGATTTTTGTAAGCTATCGATAACATTTATTGTTTCAATCCAAGGGGTCGTAAAAATATCGGGGCCGGCATCAGACAATGATGTGAGGCCATTACTTAAACAAATATCCTGAGCTTTCAATAAAGCATCTATGAGTTCCATAGAGGTTGCCTTGGGCCAGTTTTTTTCAATTAATTGCTCTGCATTATCTATTAAAACACCGGTCAATTCACCGTTTTTAATAACAACTTCACCACCGTCAATTTTACTATCAATAGTTACTTTACCCAAATCTAAAGCCGCTTGATTGCATAAAACAGCATGTCCATCTATACGGGTTAAAGCAATAGGAGTGTCAGGAAATAAATTATCTAATAGTGTTTTTGACGGCATTTCCTTATTCTCCCAATCATTTTGATCCCATCCTCTGCCCTTAATTTGTGGCAAATTATATTTACCTTGAAATTCAACAACACGGTTAACAACCTCCTCAAAACTTAAAGTACCAACTAAATTAATACGTTGTTGTAACTGCCCTAAACTTAAAAAATGGCAATGAGCATCTATAAATCCAGGTACAATAGTTTGTCCACCCACATCCGTAACATTCTTTGAAAAATACTTTCCTTGAATATCCTGAGCATTGCCAACCTCCACAAATTTTCCGTCTTTAATAGCAAACGCTTCTGCTTTTTTAAAATCTGAATTTACTGTATATACATTCGCGTTTATATAAATTGAATCCACTTCAATTTTCTTCTTACAGGATACTATTACAAGGACAACGAAAATTAAAAGACACTTCTTCATGTTATATTTTTTGAATTATTGTAAAAATACAAAAAGCGTTCAAATTTGAACGCTTTCTATTATTCTTCATAATTTGGGAGATTAAAAATCAAACTTATAGGTTGCCCCGGCTAAAAACTGAATACTCTGCACAGGAAAATTTTGCCAGCGCTCATAACCTTTATTAGCTAAATTATTGCCCTTTGCATATATGGATAATTGCTCATTAACATGATAGCCCAAATGCAAATTGGCATCAAAAAAACTCTCAAGTGTTACCGTAAATGGTGTGCTTATTGAACCATCATTTAAAAAGAACTGATCTTTTCTTTCTCCTGTATAAAATAAATTAGCACCCGTAAACCAATGCTCATCAATTTGATAATCTAAGAACAGAGACCCTTTCATATCCGGCAAATTCCATGCTTCGTTTTGCGTACCTGTGGCATAACTGAAATATTCAGCTTTAATTCCTAATTTAAAATTTCTATTAACATCGACATTTATTTCTCCGGCAAAACTAAAAGTATCCACATCATCATAGACAGTTCCAAATGAGTTTCCGTAGGAATAGTTTTGAGAAGTAGCAGTAATATCATTATTTATAAAAAGGGCCTTATTTCTATCTGCTACATATTTCCCACTTATATTATAACTCATGTTGCTTGACACTTTACCTTGTAAACCAACGTAAGCATTATACAATTGATCTGTTGGTTTAATTATTAAGGTTGGTGAAACAAATGGGTTTTCAGAAGCAAAATCATAATAGGAATTTTGAATTAATCCACCTTTTATGCCCCCATAAGCTATTAAAATATCTTTGACCAACCTATAGGAAGCGGTCACATTAGGATAAATATAAAAATTACTCTCGCTGGCTTCGTTATCATTTAAATAAAACAATGACAGCCCCAAAGAGATACTTAAATCATCCTGTTTAAATTCATATTTTGACGTTACTCCTATTTGAAAATTAGCATATTTTAATTCATCAGTCGTCATATAATTTCTATCAAAAGAACCCCCTAAATAATCAAAAACAACATCGGTTGAAATCTCTTCTTGGTTAACAGGTATATCAAAAGTCGATTTTACAACAAATCTGTTTTCTCCCGAACCTTGATTATCACCAAAACGTCTGAATAAGAAACTTCCTGAATTAATATACGTGTTTTCAAAAGTGACATCACTCCCAAAATGAGCTCCAAAAAACGAATGTCCGCCTTTAATATTATTAGCACTTGCTTCGTCAACCATGGCCTGTGGCAATCCGTACCAGTTAAATTGTTGTTGTTGAAAACCACCTTCAGCAGTCCATGTTAAATCTCTTAACCTATTGGCATAATTTACATTGACCTTTGAATCTGAAAAATTATCATCTAAAAGTAAATCCGGAATACCCCCTTGTGAGGAATGATGCCTAAAATAACCACCAACACTTTGCGATCGGCTAATCGTGTGATTTAAATAAACTTCACCTAAAATGGCCGTGTAAGTTCCAACGCCCACAGAAGCATAATTATCGTATAATTTTGAGGGTTTATCCTTCTCAACAATAGCTGCTTTTCCTTTTGCAGGCGTAAATGTTGACGCGACCGGAAAAGAGAAGATATTATATTTTATCTCCTTTTTAGTACTTGTTTCTTCGTCATCAATTGAGGGCACTTCCTTCACCTTAAAGGCATCTGAAATTGTTGGTGTATAAGGCTTTACAACGTTAATAACTCCGGTACTAATAGTGTCCTTTTCTTGAGAGAACACAAATGTAGAACTGAATGCTAAAATGGTTAATATTATTTTATTCAAGTGCTTGCGCATAGGTTTTGTTGTTTGATTTGATTTGATTTATGATTGATGAAAAAATTAATCTTTAGTTTTAATAGAGGCATTTGTTTTTGATTCTTCAGCCCTTATAACATTTAATTCTGATTGGGCTTCAGACACTACCTCTTCAAATTCTGTAAAATTTTCAATGACACTCTCTAAGATATAAGTTGCCTGATAGGCATCCTTAAGGGCATAAAAATTCTTAGCCATGAGAACTAAGCCTTTAGCGCTATAAAATTTATACCCAGAAAAATCTTTAGCTAATTTTTGAACGGTCGTATTAGAGGCTTCATATTTTCCTTCTTTGTTTTTAAAATAGGCATTATAATATAACGCTTCAGCAGCCATTTCACCTGTAGCCACTTTTTCAACTTTTTCATAATTACTTTTGGCTTTAACTTCATCCCCTGTTTTCATTGCCGAACGGGCCATTATAATATGGGCATCTGCCTCAATTTTGTTATCAATCTTAGCATTTGACAACACTTTTTCAGCATAGGTCACAGCTTCCTTATATTTTTCTAATTGATAATTAGCCTTCATTAAATTAGACTGCGCAAATACTACATTTTGAGGAAAATTAGCTTCTTTCTCTAATCTTAATAATAATGGCATGGATTCTTTATAATTCTTACCTTCCAAATAAAATTGTGATAAACGCAGTAAGGCCTCTTCTGTAAACTCATTTTGAGAAGCTTCAACCACATATTTATAATGAGAAGCTGCATTAGAACCTAAATCTTTTTTAAAATACAATTGTGCTAAATAAAAATGGGCCTGTAAAGCATGTAATCCATTTGAGAATTGATTAATATAATTGTTAAATTGAGTAATGGCCTTTTCAGTATTACTATCTAAATATTGTTTCTCTGCTGCTTCATAAGTAGCATTATCTAAATCTGAATCAGATACTTCTACATAACCAAGTGTTTTCACCCAAGTGGCATATTCATTCACACGACCTAAATCTATATAAATTAAACGTGCAGTGGAAACTGCTTGAGCCGCTTCCGGTGTATTGGGAAAATCAACAGCTACTTTTTTAAATTTAGTTAAAGCTTGTTCATTTTGACTTGAATTATAATATACCAAGCCTTGACGCAATAAGGACTTTGACACAAATGAGCTCATACTATATTCGCTATTTAAACGATTATACATTTGTAATGCCTTGTCCGTTTGATTCGCTTTTACATACGAATTACCTAATTCATACATGGCATCATCCCTGAGTTTAGAGCTTTTATATTCAGCGATAAATTGCTCTAATTCAGCAATCTTTTTTGCATCCTGCCCTATATAGCCCGCACTTATGGCCTTTTGAAAAAAAGCATAATCAGAATCTATCTCATTAAGCTTATTAGCATTGTTGTACGCAGAAATGGCTTTACTATAATCACTTGACACAAAATAAGCATCTCCTAAACGTAAGTAAGCATCATTTAATCTGACTTTATCATCCTTTTTACTAGCTATAAATTGATTAAAATATCGAATGGCTGGTTCATAGTTTTTAAGTTTAAAATAAGTATACCCTAAATTATAATCCAAATTCTTAAATTCCGGCGTCGACCTAGAAACCGCTTGCTGCTCAAACTGTTTGAAACCAATTAAGGCCTCTTCATAATTGCTCAAATTATATTCTGTTTCTGCCTTCCAAAAAGTAGCTCTAGAGGTATATTTATCATCTCTAGGTTCTTTCAGGGATTGGCTAAAAAGCACTCGCGCATCTAAATATTTACCCTCATTGTAAATTTCAATTCCTCTATAAAAGGCCACTTTCTGATAAGCAACCTTATTTTCAAAACTTCTTTTTCCTTCTAATAATTTTAAAGCTTCAACATAATTTTTTGAAGTAATATAACTGTCTATTAAAAGCATTTCTAATTCTTCCTTATGGGGGGAGTTTGGATACTTAGCCACATAATCAGACAAAACCTGAGAGGCTGATTGATAGGGATTTCCAATTTCATAACTGATCTTAGCATAATTTAACCAAGCATCTTCCTGAATTTTTAAATCAAAACTCATTTGTGATGAGTTTCTAAAAGCATTTAGTGCTTCTTGTTTTTTATTAAGATTAATATAACTTTCGCCTAAATGATAATAGGCGTTTTGCGCAGTGGCATCTTCTCCCCCAACTATTTTATTAAATTCTGAAATCGCCCTTTCATAATCCTTTTGTTTATAATAGGCATATCCTAATTGGTAAAAATCGGTGTTATTCCATTTTCCATTTTTACCTTTATATTGATTTAAATAAGGAATAGCCTCAGCATACTTTTCTAAGTTAAAATAACTCTCACCAATAATTTTTGAGAGTTCTGAAACTTCATTACTATCACTTACATCCAATCTTTCTTTTGCTAATTCAATAGCCTTTTCAAATTTCCCCAATTTAAAATTAAGATCGGCCTGATAATAGGACAATTTCTCCTTGTACCTTTCCTGATCACTTACCTGCTCAAAATAGGCATTAGCCTGAGTATAATCATCGCCTTCATAAGCCATAAAACCAATATAATATTTGGCTTGAGAACCATACTCTTTGGAGTTTTCAACACGACTCAGATACTTCTTGGCATCTTTATTTTGTCTGGATGCAAATGCTGAATACCCATTATTAAAATTAAATTTCTCAATTTCCTTACCAGACAAAGCTTCTTCATTTACCTTTGCATACCATTTACGGGCATAAGCATATTTTGAATTTTCATAATAATAATCACCTACATCAACATAAGCCGTATTGCATTTAGTACTTGTTGGATATTTTTTTACAAAGTTTTCAATTAATTTATCCGCATTTTGTTGATTTAATCTTACCGCACAATTGGCAATGTAATAAGCACAATCTGACTGTAAAGCATCTTCCTTCGTTGTTTTTTCAATAGATTCAAACAATGATTGAGAAGCTAAATATTGTTGATTGTTATAAAGCGTTAATGCTTTTTGATAATCTGCCAAATCATTAGTAAAAATTTCTGATTGTTGTGCGCTTAATTGAAAGCTAATGATTGTTGCAATACCATAGAAAACAATGTTTTTAAAAGTCATTAAAATTGTGGTTTTAATTTAAAAATCAAAGATAAATTAATCTAAATCTTATAACGTAAGAATCGTATTATAATTATAAACCGAGTTATTAAAACTTAAATAAAGATAATAATGACTAATTTATAGATAAAGTTTTACTGATCAGTTTTTAGGTTTTGACTTTTTAGTGATACATTTACAGAGGTAATTATATATTAAACACATGTCCAATCCTATATTACAATTAAAAAATGCTTCTATTTCACAAGGCGATAATTTGGTGCTTTCTAATGTTAACGTAGAAATCAACAAAGGTGAATTTGTTTATTTGATAGGAAAAACAGGATCAGGAAAAAGTAGTTTTATGAAAATCCTTTATGGGGATTTAGTGCTTACTGAAGGCGAGGGACATATTGTAGGGCATAATCTAAAAAACCTAAAAGACAAAGATATTCCCTTTTTGAGAAGAAAATTAGGTATTGTATTTCAGGATTTTAAATTACTGACAGATAGAACCATTAATGATAATTTATTATTTGTTTTAAAAGCCACTGGATGGAAAGATAAAAGCGCAATGAATGCTAGAGTTGAGGAAGTTTTGAACAAGGTAGGTATGAAAACTAAAGGCTTTAAATATCCTCATGAACTTTCTGGTGGCGAGCAGCAACGCATTGCCATTGCCAGAGCTTTACTGAATAATCCGGAACTTATACTAGCCGACGAACCAACTGGGAATCTTGATCCGCAAACGAGCATTGAGGTGATGGAGGTTTTGCAAGACATCAATAAACATGGCAATACTATTTTAATGGCGACACACGACTATGCCCTGCTTTTAAAATATCCAAGTAAAACGCTGAAATGTGATGAGAATCAAGTTTTTGAAGTGGTTCAAAGAAGAGTTTAAATATGCTTTCTATCTTAATCCCTACATATAATTATGACATTACTCATTTAGTTTATGAACTTCATAAACAAACAACAAAAGCAGAAATTGATTTTGAAATTATTTGTTTTAATGATGACTCCAAAACTTTTTCTGATAAAAATGAATTAACAATTAATTCGCTCCCAAACTGTAAAATAATAAATTCCAAAAAAAACCTAGGGAGAATTCATGCAAGACAAAAACTATCTGATGCGGCTATCTATAATTGGCTTTTATTTTTAGATGCCGATGTTATGCCCAAGTATGACTCTTTTATTCAAAATTATATTAATACAACTAAAACAAGCTACCAAGTAATTTATGGGGGATTTGCCTATACCCTTAAAAAACCAAATCACAATTCTATCTTACGTTGGAAATATGGTAAAAATTTTGAAGAGGTTGATGCAACAAAAAGAAACTTAAAACCATATCAAATTATAATTTCAGCTAATTTTTTAATAAAAAAAATAGTTTTTAACCAAATTAATTCGAAAATCAATAGAAAAAGCTATGGTTTAGATAATTATTTTGCAGCCTTATTGAAGCAAAACAATATTCGTGTTTTACATATCAACAACGAAGTGTATCATTTCGGACTTGAAAAAAGTTCAGTTTATCTGAATAAAGTTGAAGAATGTATTATTACTTTATTATGGCTGCTTAAGGAAGAAAAAATGGTTGACCATAACAATAAATTGCTTTCTGTTTTTATTAATGTTAAAAAATTCAAATTAAATTATTTAATGAATTTTTTCTATCATATTTTTAATTTAAAAATTAAAAAGAACCTTCTTAGTGATAAGCCAAATATATTGTTGTTGCAATTATATAAACTTTTATACATCTGCCATAAAGAACTGAACTTAAAATAAGATGTTAAAAAAGCCCTTTTTTTCAGTAATTATTACGCTATACAATAAAGAATTTTATATTAAAAGCACCATTGAAAGTGTGCTTAATCAATCTTTCACTGATTTTGAAATGATTGTCGTCAATGATGGATCTGAAGATGGAAGTTATAATATTGTTACTGCGATTAATGATTCAAGAATGAATCTATATACCATTAAAAACCATGGTGCATCCTATGCCAGAAACTATGGAATTAAAAAAGCTAATGCGCAATTTATTGCACTTTTAGACGGTGACGATTTGTGGCATGAAAACCATCTAGAAAACATGTTTAATTTAATATATGAATTTCCAAATGCAGGTATGTATTGCAGTGGTTATAATATTCAATTAAACAATAAATATATCAAGAAAACTAAATTAAAAGGAATTCAAAATAAGTATAAAGGTTTAATAAAAAATTATTTTGAATGCAATTTATATGATTCTATTGTAAATTCATCCATAGTAATTATTCCTAAATATGTTTTTGAAGATATCGCTTTTTTCGATGTAGATATGAAATCTGGTCAAGACACGTATTTATGGACACAGATAGCAATAAAACATAAGGTCGCAATCCATAATATTGTTACTGCTACCATTAGAAAAAATGATAAGAGTCTTTCTAAAAGCCACTATATTCAAGACAGATTATTATTGTTAGATAAATTTGTAGAACAAGAGAAGAAAAATAAATCTCTAAAAAAATTCATGGATATGAATAGGTATGCAGTTGCTTTAAGCTTTAAAATAAACAATGAAAATAATATAGGGCAATCAATAATTAAAAAAATAGACCTAAAAAACCTAAATCTAAAACAAAAAACCACACTCCATTTGCCAAATAAATTATTAAAAGCCTTGTATAATTTAAAAATAAATTTGGATAAAAAAGGTTTCTTTTTTTACTTGTATAGATAAATTAAAATTACAAGATAATTATTTGTCATATTTTAATTATCTTCTTATAGGCATCAATTGCTTTCAAACCCACTTTAAATTTCTCTTGTGCTTCATTCAACTTAATCATTCTTTTTCTTAAAAGAAATAAAATTAATTTTAACAAAAACAAATAACTAAAATTTTTGTAATCTATATAGTAGATAGCTGCTAGGGTTTTAATATATTTATTACTTCCTAGATTGCTTACAGAATGCTCTAAAGAATGCCTTACTATTGCTTTATTTTTGAAGTTTATAATTAATCGTTTACTCAAAGCCTCTTTTAAAAACAAATATTCTTCACCGGACGGAAAATCACTTCCAAGCCCAAAAAAGGTATTGAATAAAATATTATTGTTTAGAATGTCTAATCTTTTAAAGGCAATTTCTATTGAAGAAACACCGAATATATCTTTCTTTTTTAAAAGTTTTTTTGAGTTTTCCGGATAAACTTTGTAATTCTCTCCGCAAAATGTATCAATTTTAAACGTAATTATTGATGCGTTAGCCATATTAAAAAAAGCCTCTTTAATAACCTTATCAAAACCTTTTACATATTCAACATCATCATCGGCTACAAGACAAATATCTCCAATAGCATTTTTAATAGCTAAATTTCTGCTTTTGGAAAGTCCGTATTCAACGCTATTAATAATTCGAATGTTTTTTACGTTAGATTGCAGAAATGTCTGTGTATCCGTTTGATTAATTATTAAAATCTGAAAATCATTAATATCATTATTAACAAAAATAGTATCCAAAAAAGAAATATCTTTTCTATTCATTGTGCTAATAAGAATTTCTAAAACCATAATATTGATTTATTTTTTTTTAGATTCAAAATAACGTTTTAACTTTACTAACAAATTTAAGCTTAACTTAGGTTAAAATAACTCTTATTTTCAAATTACCTTTTTATTTTTAAACTCCCTGCTTTAATTATGATTGAACTTTCTGTTTTGTTAATTGCTTATAATAATGAACAGCATATTGAGGATACGTTAAAATCTCTTTTAAAACAGAAATGTTCTTTTAGTTATGAAATTGTTGTTGGTGATGATTGTTCCACGGATAAAACTTTTGACATCATTAATTATTATGCCAACAAACACCCAAAATTATTTAACGTCAAACAAAATTCTTCACAATTAGGAATTTTAGGAAATTTCAAAGCCACTTTAGATAGATGTAAAGGTGATTTTATATTTAATTTTGATGGTGACGATGTTGTTAAAAGTGCTGATGCATTTGAAAAAATAGTAACTGTTTTAAAAAACAATCCTAAATTAGGTTTTGTTGATTCTGGCTATGACAGATTTTTAACAGACGAAAATATTACAACAGAATTCAGTAATAAAGAGAGTATTTTCGCATCTAAAGAACTATACAAAGAGTCCATTATATTGGGAAAAGTGATACCTGTTGGAATATGCTTTCGCAAAGAGTCATTATATAAATACGTCGATTTTGATTACTATATAAATCAAAACATCACCATTGAAGACTACCCTATGCTAGTAGATATGGTAATGCATTGTGATTTTGAAAAAATACATGAGTCCTTGCACATGTATCGGGTACATTCCACTTCATATTCACATAATAAATCTTTTGAAAGAATATATTTTCTGAATAATCAAATGCTGAAATTATTCAATCATTTTAAAATTAAGTATAATTTTTCAGAAAAACTTACCGAAACTTATTTAGAGGCTCATTATAAATCAGTATTATTTAATTCTGGAAAATATGAACAAAAAGAAGCAGGGAACAAAAGTTTTAAAGCTATAAAAAATAAAAACTTACTTGATGTGATTCATTATTTAGCCAGTCAACACCCCTTTGTAAGAAATATTATTAGATTTAAGAAAAAGCTTTATTTAAAATTTTTGAAATAATTAAAATCACTAAGATAATCTTCCTCTTTATGAACATCAGATGCAAGGACTAGACAAACAGCATCAGAAGAAAAATTGTCTAACACATGCCAGATCATATTAGGAATTAATAATCCCTCATTTGGTTTGTTTAGAGTAATTACACTTTTTTCTCCAAAAACATCAATTAAAGTAACATCAAAACTTCCGCTTAAAGCTAAAACAAATTCTTGTTGTTCAAAATGAGCATGTCCACCCCTATTGACATTATTAGGTACATCGTATAAATAATACACTCTTTTAATTACATAAGGCAAAAGATTCTTTTCAATAAATGAAAGATTGCCCCTGGTATCCATAATTTTTGGAATATTTATTATTTTAACTTTATTTATACTCAAACTATAATTATTCTTAAATTATTTAACATACATTATTTGTTCAACTTTTCTTTTATTAAATCAGTTAAACTAATATAACTATTTAATTTGGCAAAAGTAAAAACCAATGAAATTAAAACTACCAATCCCATCATACAAAATTTTAGAACTTGATTTTCAATTTGTAGTAAACCCAACGTAATTAAACATTGAAAAACACACATATAAAAAAGGTTTATAAATTTTGAATCAAAACAAAACGCATATTTTTTAGTTACAATAAATTTCACAATGGACAGGTCGATTATGTAATAAGTTAAGTAAGCCAAACCAATACCTGTTAATCCATTTAAATTATATCCTATAATAACTAATGCAAGCAAAATACTATTAGAAATTAATTCAGTTGTCAAATACAATTTAGTGTTCCCTTTTACTATTAAAATGAAGCCCATAGACCACGAAACTGCTTTAAATAAAATTGCCAAAATACCATAAGTAATCATTCCCATAACTGGCAAAAACTCTTTAGTATAAAGTAACGAAATAATAAATGGCTTAAAAACTAAAAAAAGAATTATAATGGGGGTTAATAATAATATTGACATAGAAGCCTGCTGATTTACCAATTTTTTAATCTGCATATTGTCTTTCGATATTTCTGAAAGTCTTGGAAAAAAATCCTTACTTAAAGCATTAAAAAAAACAGCAACATAAGAGTGTATTAATGCAAATCCTGCATTATACAATCCAACCTCATTAATGCTTCCCATATTAGTTATAAATACTTGAATCAAATAACCAACAAAAAGCGTAGATAAACTTGCCAAACTTAAAACCACCCCAAGTTTCATCATGCTTTTTCCTTCAACAACCAGTTTATAATAAGGAATATTTAATTTTATGATTTTTAACTTATCTACATAGTGTTTAGACAAAAAATAACCAATAATTGCAGTTATTAAAATAACCCAGGGAATTCCATTTTCTCCAAATAAATAATAAATAATTAACGTTGGTATTAAACTAAAAAAACTTGTAAAAACGGTTACTTTGGCTAATCTCTTTAAATTTTTCAATCCTTGTAATACCGACAAATTACCAATAGTTAATTGATTAAATAATATCGCGATTGAGATTATAATAAAAAATAAAGTATAATTTTCGTTACCAAATGTTATAAAACTTAACCACTGGGACAGAATTAAACTAATAATAGAACCTACAACACCTGTAACCCAGGTTAATCTTTTTGTTACATTAACCAATGTTGATATTCTATCCTTGTCTAAATCATTATTAGCAGAAGCTATTTCTTTTACAGAACTAATGTCTAAACCCAACCTAGTTATTCCGGAAATAAGGTTTAATGTAGAACTTAATAACCCAAAAATTCCAAAACCAGAAACACCTATTAACAATGCTGCTATTTTTGATTTGGCTATTGATATTAAAATAGTAAAAATTTGAACGCCTCCAAATAATGAAGTGGCCTTTATAATTTGTCTATATGAATTTTTTTCTGACTCCAAATACTATTTAAAGTTTGAAACTAAATCAACTATTGTCTTGATTTCATTTAATTCTAATGATGGATTTAGAGGTAAACTCAGAATTTCATTATGTAATTTACTTGTTATTGGCAAATTTAATTTACTAAACTCTTTGTATGCTATTTGAAGATGAATAGGAATAGGATAATGAATTAATGTTTCCACCCCATGATTAAACAAATATTCTTTAAGTTCATTCCTTTTCTGAGTTCTAATTACAAAAAGATGAAAGACATGCTGATTGAAATCTCTGCACTCAGGCAATAAAATATGACTAGATTTGATATTGTCTAAATAAAACTTAGCTATTTCTCTTCTTTTTTCATTATCCTTGTCTAAACACTTCAGTTTTATTCTCAAAAATGCAGCTTGTAATTCATCTAATCTACAGTTATATCCTTTTATATCATTTACATATGAAGAAGTTCTTCCGTAGCTTCTCAACTTAAAAATAATATTAGCTAATTCATAATTATTCGTTGTTACAGCTCCTGCATCACCTAAAGCTCCTAAATTCTTTGTTGGATAGAAACTAAAGGCAGCCGCATCAGAAACATTCCCTGCCCTTCTCCCATCTGAAAATGTTGCTCCATGAGCCTGCGCCGCATCTTCAATTAAAATTAAATTATATTCTTTACACAAAGCTTCTAAAGCACTCACATCGTATAACTGTCCATATAAATGAACACCTAAAATTGCTTTTGTTTTGTTCGTTATTGAAGCTTTTATTTTATCAATATCTATATTATAGGTATTGATTTTTGGCTCTACTAAAATAGGATTTAAATTAGCATTACTAATTGATAGAACTGATGCTATATAGGTGTTTGAAGGAACTATAACTTCATCTCCTTCAATTATTTTACCAATTACTTTATATGCCTCAAAAATTAATTGAAGCGCATCAAGTCCATTACTTGTTCCTACACAATATTTAGCTCCACTATATGCAGTAAACTCCTTTTCAAATTTAAGTACTTGATCTGACAAGATATATTTACCTGAACTTAAAAAAACATCAAATTCTTTTTTAAAATCCTCTACATACTTAGCGTTAACATTATGTAAATTTAAAAATTCTATCATTGTAGCATATTATCAAAATTTTCTTATGTAGTACATATTTATTCTATACGAATTAAATTACATGATATCCATATCCACCACTATTATTCGATAATGTATGGGTAAAATAAGTTCATCACATTTTTACTAACAAAAATTCTAAAATCATGAATGCTTCTCTACATCCACCCCAAAAAGCGAACTACCGAATATTAATAAAACAACCCCATAATATAGCAAATAACTAACAAAATGGGCCATAACAGCACCTTTAACGCCATATAAATCGATAAAGTAGATACTTGTTAAATACATTATAATAACTAAAAACGCTTCTGTGACTATATAATGCCAAAACATTTTTTTTGCTAAAAACTGATAGGCAATAACCAGAGATAAAACCTTTACAAAATCGCCTAATAATTGCCATAAAAATAGATCTTCCACAGGTTGAAATTCATTTGAAAACACACCTAGTACTATATAAGGTTTTAAAAAGTAAATAAGAACCAAACCTAATCCAAAGATTGGCATGACCGTTTTGTAAAAACTAAAAACTTCCTTTCTAAACTCTTTAATACCATCAATTTCACTAAACCTGGGCAAAATATAAAGTGCCATTAGCGAACTAACCAGCATTAAATAATATTTTGAAATTCTAGTCATGGCTTCCCAAAAACCCGCATCCTTATACCCTATATTATCAATAATATAATTGCGAATTGCTAATAAAACGAGCGGTAAAATGACAGCTGAAAACAAAGCCATTACAGTATAGGAACTCATTCTTTTTAAAAAGCTAAAACTTATTTGTTTTACTGAAATTAAGCCAACTAAACTGCGCCTGTTTATAATAGCCACTAAGGTGATTAAACAAATCAGCGATTCTGAAATAGCTACAGAAATTAAAGCGCCTTGAATTTTATTTTGATATATTAATAATAAGGTAATGGCTACAACCAAAATTTGACCTATTATATTGATCACAATAAGCATCTTGTAATTTGAAAACCCGTTCATTATTGAAAAGGAGAACATATTCAATGCATAGAAAGGCAGAACAATTGCGAAAATTTTTATGACGTATGGATAATTATTATACGTTGGAAAAATGATATCATTAATACTTTCAGCATTAAAATAACAAAAAAATGAGACTAAAATTGTGGCAATAAAACCAAGGTAAAATACCGTGGATAGCGCTTTACTTAACTTAACAGTGTTATCTTTAAACTCAGCAAAATATTTTACCGCGCCGTTATAAAACCCTAAAATTGATATGGTTTGAAATGAACTAACAAAATTCCTCAAATTACCAATTAAGGCTAAGCCCTCAGCTCCAATAAAAATAGCAATAGCCTTTGAAGTTAAAATTCCCGCAATTATTTTAGTCAATAAAGATACGGTTTGTAAAGACGTCACTTTAACTAAAACATTTTTGTTTATGTAAGCTATTAATTTCTTCAATTAATATAATTATTTATTAATTATGGAGAAAACAGATATTCGCTACAAAAATTGTATGAAATCTAAAAAATTATGTTTTTTCAATTAAGCCAAATATACAAAATCATTTTAAGCAGCTTCCTTTAAAAAGGCTTATGATCTATATTTTGAAAGAAATTAAATAAACTAATTTTTCTTAAAAAATAAATAGTAAATATTAATACCAAAAATTATAGTATTGGTTATAATAATAGGTTTTGATAAAGGTTCAAGTAAAAAACCATAAA
>DATCZQ010000195.1:0-2624 GCA_036525815.1 Yeosuana sp.
GAATAGATTTCCTGATAATTTTGCAGGTCTTTCACCATGGATATTGGCAGATTTTAGGTCACCAAGGCGAAACAATCCTGATTTTCAGGAGGGTTGGAACCGCAAAGGATTAATAGACAATGAGGGCAACAAAAAACTGGCGTTTTTTGTGTTGAAAAACTATTATCAAGAGCTAAAGCAAATACAAGAGAAAAAGGATTAAAAATAGTTTAGAATATTAAAGACCTTTAAGAAATTATAAAGCTTATTGAGGGCGATGTTTCTTAAAGAGTAGCGATATAACGTTTAATTAATAGTTTAAGTTAGTTTGTTTTATTAGCTAAGGGCTAGTGTTTGAGTTCTAGTCCTTAGTTTTTTTAAAGAAAATAACATCTAACTAGAGATCGAATTTGTTAAAACGTGTTTTATCATGTTGTCCTATGGCATAAATACAATACATATAAAATTATAAAATGAGATTTAGGAATAAAAAAAGTTTAATTATAATATTTTGTGTGATTGCAAGTATTATGGTGGTTGCCGGTTCTAAAACACCTCAAATCGCTCAAAAGCCAAACATTTTACTTATATGTATTGATGACCTTCGTCCAGAATTAAAAAGCTTTGGGGCAGCGTATATATCTTCTCCTAATATTGATAGACTCGCAGAAAATAGTGTTTCTTTTCAGAAACACTTTGTCAATGCACCTAGCTGTGGACCCTCACGTTACACATTATTAACAGGTCAGTACGGATCAGCAAACAACAATGCACTTTTTATTCGTGCCAAGAAAATTAAAGAAGGGAGCGAGGCAATCGATCCAAGCATGCCTGAATGGTTCAGAACACATGGTTACACAACTGTTTCAGTTGGAAAAGTATCTCATTACCCTGGTGGAAGGGGTGGTGGAGATTGGAATGATAGCACCATAATTGAAATGCCCGATGCGTGGGACAAACACCTTATGCCAGTTGCAGAATGGGAACACCCTCGTGGAACGATGCATGGATTGGCTCATGGAGAGATTCGAAGAAAAACCAGTGATATGGATGTGTTTCAAACCGTAGAAGGAAATGATAATATATATCCCGATGGGGCGATTACCAACGAGGCGATGAAACAATTAAGAGCACTTTCTGAAGATGAAGAAAAGCCGTTTTTCTTGGCCGTTGGCATTATTAAACCACACCTGCCTTTTGGCGCTCCAAAATCTTATTTTGATTTGTACGAAGGAGTTAAACTTCCTGAAATAAAGCATCCACAGAAACCGGAAGGAAAAACCACATGGCATCAGTCTGGTGAATTTATGAAATACAATCGCTGGGGTAAAAACCCTAATAATGATGCAGCCTTTGCGGATGAGGTACGTCGACATTATGCTGCTTGTGTTAGTTACGCTGATGCACAAGTGGGAAAAGTTATGGCAGAATTAAAGCGTACAGGAGCAGACAAAAATACGATTGTTGTACTTTGGGGCGACCATGGTTGGCATTTGGGAGAACATGCCATTTGGGGAAAGCATAGTTTGTTTGAGGAGTCCTTACATTCTCCAATGATAATTCATTATCCTGGAATGAAACATGAAGGCAGCAAAACCGATGCAATTGTCGAGACACTCGATATCTTTCCAACTTTGTGTGATTTAACAGGTATTGAAATTCCAAAATTTACCCAAGGTATATCGTTGAAGACAATATTAGAAAACACCAATGCAATAGGTCACCCTGCAATAGCTTACCAAGATAACGCAACAACTATAAGAACTCCAACACACCGAATGACGATTCATAAGGATGGTTTTATAGAATTGTATGATCAAACAACTGTAGAACAAGAGACCAAAAATATTGCTGATAAATATCCAGAATTAGTAGAAGAGCTGAAGAAGGTTCTAAAAGATAAAATGTAGCTTAAAATTGGCGTTTAAACAGCAATCATATTTTAAGGCAAGATTGTTAACATTAAGTATATAAATTAAATGATTAAAAAAAATTGCCCAAAGTAGTATGAAGTTTTTAAATATTTTATTGCTAATAGCGTTAATATTTACAAGTTGTACCAAAGTAGAACACACTCAGCCAAATATTATAATTATTTATGCAGATGATATGGGATATGGCGACCTTAATTGTCAGAACCCAAATTCGAAAATCCCGACTCCAAATATCGACAAACTTGCTTCAGAAGGGATGCGATTTACCGATGCACACAGCTCGTCAGGCATTTGTTCTCCAAGTCGATTTGCTTTGCTAACAGGTAAATATCATTGGCGCAGACAATATAAAATTGTTGAGGATTTTGGAAAACCATTTTTTAAAGACTCTGATATCACTCTACCACAAATTTTAAAAACAAAAGGTTATTCTACGGCTTGTATTGGAAAATGGCATTTAGGATGGGATTGGGAATTCAAAAATGAACCATCAGGGAAAGTTATGCATTGGGGTAAAATACGAGACGTGTATACCTCTAACGATATTGATTGGACAAAACCCATTAAAGGAGGTCCATTAGAGCGCGGATTTGATTACTACTTAGGAGATGGAACTATCAACTTCCCACCTTATGCTTGGATTGAAAACAATAAAGTTACTGAAGCACCTACAACAGAAATGATTCCTGATAGTGTAGGTCTTAATACAAA
>DATCZQ010000196.1:0-3548 GCA_036525815.1 Yeosuana sp.
AGATTATTTAATTGACGTAGACTTTGGGGACATTTACGGACAGGAATTTAGTTTCTTGACTTCTGAGAAACCTAAATCAGTATTTTTAGCCGAAGGTTCAGAAATAAAAGTTAAAGACGGGAGACAGATTTAAGAACTGCGCCCAACATCGTGTTTGCACCATGGCGGGCGACACAGTCGCCCGTAGTGTAAGCAAGTTTATTTATATTCGTGTAGGCGGACAAATCCTGCGGATTTATCCACCACGAGGGCAAACACTGAACGTTGTACGCAAGCTGAAAAATCTAACAAACAAAAAATATAAAAGCTCTAAAAAGTACAAAATGAAAAAATCAATTTTAGTCCTGTTTATTTTAGCCTCAATATCGGCATTTCCCCAAGATTCTAAATATAATGTTTCCTCATATCTTACAGAGGGTACAAAAGCACCAAATACTCATTATATAGGAGAGGCTTGGCTGAATGCTATTATTAACGATGATACCGAATTGGGTTATAATATCACAAAAGCAACCTTCAAAGCTAACTCAACCTTGGATTGGCATAAACATAGTACTGCACAAGTCTTAATAATTGTAAATGGAGAAGCCTATTATCAGGAGAGAGGAAATGAACCTGTAATTCTAAAAGAAGGTGATATAATAAAATGTGAGAAAGATATCGAACATTGGCATTCATCCACCAAGTATAGTGATGTAACGTATTTGGCTTTATACGGTGGTGGGCAACCAACTACTTGGACTGAAGTAGTAACACAAGAATATTATGATGACGTATCGAAAAAACTAAAAAATAATTGATAATCATCAAATTTTGTAAATCAAAACACATGAACCAAAAAGCCAGCGTACAACACAATGTATGCGCCATGTGCTTTGGTTCATTCTATTGAATTGAATCTACTCGAACCGCACTTTTTGTGTTTTTGCATCTTATCTGATCTTCCGTAGGTTTCCCTAAATCGAATTGACAATGCGTCGCTCCACTCAAGCTCCGCTTGCTGCTATGGCATTTATGTTCTTCGCTAAGTTTTAAGCTAATTGAAGGAAAGTACAAAAAGCGCTACATTCGATCTTATAACAAAGTACGGCACACAGCGCACACTGGCGTTATCTGTAATCAAAATAGTAAGAAACACTAAAAATAAATTCTTGTGAACACAATAAGAAAATGATGAATTTCAGCTCATACTTAATAATCTTGGCTTGTATTGCAATCCTATCTTGTACTACAGATTCGCAAATAAACTTAGGATCTAAGAACAAAATCTATTTGGAGTATACTGAGGCCGCACTTGATTCAACTTATGACCAAACCTATTGGGCGCCTAACCTCAAATATGTTATTAGTCAATTAAGGTCATTGATTGAACTTTCGCAATCCCGTATTGGTGATCCGGAACGTATACAATATGGAAGTACTGATGTTGAACAATTAGATCTCTACACTCCAAATCGAAAAAATGCTCCCATTCATATCTTCGTTCATGGTGGAGCCTGGCGTTCTGGCAACGGATCCGGAATAAATGCCTACAATGCCCGCAAATTTGTTGAGTCAGGAATGCTTTATATAGCCCCTGATTACCAACTGGCCCCTGATGCAAATGGAAGTTTATATCCGATGGTAGATCAACTTAGAAACGCCGTGGTATGGACCTATCAGAATGCTACTAAGTATGGAGGAAATCCGGATAGAATATTCCTTTCAGGACACTCAGCAGGAGGTCATCTTGGAGGGGTTCTTATCACAACCGATTGGACTGAATACGGTCTTCCTGCCGATGTGATAAAAGGTGCTTTTCTCAGTAGCGGGATGTACGATCTATATCCAGTCAGTCTTTCCTCTAGAAATGAATACGTCGAGTTTACAGACAAAATGATTGAAGACTTGAGTCCTATCTATCATATAGATAAAATTAGAACACCCGTTATATTAGCTTATGGCACACAGGAAAGTCCTGAATTTAAAAGACAGTCACAGGCTTTTATGGAGGCTTTAAAAAAGCAATCCAAAGAGGTAGAATTACATGTTTTAGAAGGGTATAATCACTTCGAAATCATAATTGCCCTTGGAAATCCATACAATATTCCTGGTGAAATTATGATTAAACAAATGAATGTTGTTGATTAAAAATGTATGTCAAACAATTACAGATAACAATGTGCATCAGATCATGCCTGCTATCGCTACGGCGCGCTCCATACACTCTAACGTTGTATGCCATTAGGGCAAAACTGTAACAATTACCCCGTTACATCGTCAAATTTTAGTATGAATTATAAAAACAACCAAATATGAGTGTAAAAAGGACCTCCTCAAAATCATTAACCAATTACAACGTTAACATCAAAATTAAACTAGTAGCACTCTGGACTTCATTGATGTTTTTATATATATACGCTGACTTTTTTCAGCTGATGACACCTAATAAGTTGGAGAAAATGATTGATCTTCAAACCCCAATGGGGCCAACATCTCCTGAGATTTTGGTTATTTTTTCTGTGATTTTAATTATTCCTTCGTTAATGATCTTTTTGTCCGTTTTTCTGAAAACACAGATTAATAAATGGTTGAATATTTGTATTGCAGCCTTATATGCAAGCATGTCCATTTTAATCATCGTTTCTACCTTAGGTAATGAATGGCACACATTTTATATTTTATTTAATCTTATAGAAGTTTTTGTTTTTGCAATGATTATTTATCAAGCATGCTATTGGCCTAAAGTGGAATAGTTTTACATGCAACAGGAAGTTATGATGATCACTGAATTTTTAAATTCATTTTTTAACTAACCCAAATAATCTATGAGTGTAAATAAAGAACAAAAGCATTTGATTAAAACCGCAAGAACAACGGGCGTGTGGTATTTAATGATGGCAATTTCAGGAATTTTAGGGTTTATGGTCTTTCATTCTCAAATATTTGTATCTGGTAATCCTGAACAAACGCTAACGAATTTAATAGAGTTAGAATCTACTGCAAGAATTAGGTTGCTATTGGAGTTTGCTATCGTAATATCCCAGGCACTTACGGCAGTTTGGTTTTTCAAATTATTTAAAGATAATTATGAATGGGAGGCTTGGACTCTAGGTATATGGGGAATGGTGAATGCTTTTGCCATTATGATAAGTGCGATTTCAATCGCCTCCGCAATAGGTATTGCAAATTCTGATATAAGCGCTATGGAAGACAAAGTTATACTAATTCAGGTTTTTCAAAATATAATTTCAAATGCTTGGGGTATTGGTGGTCTTTTCTTCGGGCTTTGGCTGTTTCCAATGGGATATATAGTAATCAAATCTAAAAGAATGCCTATCTGGTTAGGGAGAGTTATTATTTTAGGGGGTATAGGCTATCTAATTACCACCGTTATCCGCTACACAGGAATTGATTTTAGCTTCAATAGATTTCTTATTCTACCCGCAACCATTGGAGAATTTTGGATGATTGGTTATTTACTAATTTTTGGGATAAGACCTAGTAATAAGTGAAATTAAATTAAAACGACACACAACAATGCTATAATCCATTGCGGTTGAATTCCT
>DATCZQ010000197.1:0-4186 GCA_036525815.1 Yeosuana sp.
AAAAGCACATCGTTCCAACCTATAATTAATTGCCTCAATTCATTATTAGTAATTATATCAATAGACGAGCTGTTCATTAAGGAATTAATTACACCTCCTGAAGGATTAAATGTATAGTACGTACCCAAATGATATATGTGAAAAGAAAGTGAATCTAAATTTTCTGTTTTTATATTTTTTATAGGAAGCCTTGACAGTAGATACTCTACAGATTTCATCGAATATTTATGTTTTGTCAATACAGAATCTAATTGTATTTTATTAGACTTAAACTCTTTGTTAAGTGCATTTAAAAGAAGACTCTCTTTTTGTTTTTGTATCCGATTGGAGTTCCAATTGTTAATACTTAATGCAATCAAAATTCCAATAACAACAAGTACAATTTCACCAATAGCATATCTAAAATATTTTATTGGCTTGTTATCATCTGCAAGTGTTTTACGGATTTTTCTAAAAAACTTTATCATGGTTTTAATTCTTTTTTAATCATTTCGAGAATACTTTTTGCAGCTTCAATCAAAATTTTGGTGTCTCTAATATTGGCCCTTAATAAACTTCTCTTGGAAGCGATTAAACTTTCAAATCTTCGATCACTAAAAAGAACTTCAAAATCATTTTCAAAAGGACTTTCAACAATATTCTTAACCCCACGAAAAGACCAATACTTATTATTAATATACGCTTGAGATACATAGGTATTAATAAGAGGATTCAATTGATGAACTACAATATCTTTTACAGTGCGCTGCTCTTCAAACATTTCTTCCAGTTTATCAGGCCATGAAATAAGATTGGCTTTTAAAGAGCCGTTAGAAATAGTGTTTATTTTCCCAGAACTAAAGAGCAATTCTATAATGCTAAATTCTTCATTAACTTCATACATTGTTTGCAACCCACCAATGATTTTTATTATCTCTTCATCATTAATAATACTATCTCGCTTTGATATGATCTGGAGCAATTGATCAATACCTTTAATATTTTCAATTCTTCCTTGGTTTTTCCCCTCTAATTCATCTAATTTTCTGTTAAATTCAATACTAAGGTTGGTAAGCAATTCTCGTTCATCTATTTTAAGTTTTCGATGTTCATTCCAATTATTTATAGACAATGCAATTAAAATTCCAATGACTACAAGTACAATTTCTCCAATAGCATACCTCATATATTTTATTGGCTTTTTATCGTCTGCAAGTGTTTTACGGATTTTTCTAAAAAATGGAATCATTAGTTATTTAGATATTGTATTTCAAGTTCCACTTCCTTAATTAAACCCTTTAATTCTTCTAAAGTATCTTTTTGCCAGCGCAATCTTAATAACATAAAATTCATGTTGCGAACAATTACATTTTTAAATTGCATATTCTCACTTAACACCTCCATATCTATTGGTTTGTTTAATGCATATTCTTCATTAAAATCTTTGCCTTGAGGTTCAGAGACTTCTAAATGAACATCCATTAAAGGTCTTAAATCATCGGTTAGAATTTTCCAATTTGTATTTTCTCTGTTTGTTATATTTTTAAAATGCCGTTCATACATCGAAGTGATTTTTGATAGAATACTATCATTGCTCAATATGTTTACACCTTGGTTTTCAATATATTTATATGTTGTATTTGCATTATTGAACAAGTCGTCATTATTTATTAACTCGAAGCTATGTTTTAAACTATCATCAATAGCTTTATGTTCTTCAAAATAATTTAGAATCGTATGAGATGCTTTAATTCTTTTTTCAGTCAAATCTTTCAATCCTTTTATTTCAATTAGATTCGCTTTTAAATCTGTATTTAGCTTGGTCAAGATATTAACCTCTTGAAGCCGAGATTTACGATGTTCATTCCAATTGTTAATACTTAACGCAATTAAAATACCAATAACTACAAGAACAATTTCACCAACAGCATATCTTAAATATTTTATTGGCTTGTTATCATCTGCTAATGTTTTACGGATTTTTCTAAAGAATGGTATCATAAGGTTGGTTGGGTTGATTTACTTCAACAAGATATAAATTAAATAGACGCCAATGGCTATAACATACTAAACCCTCTCAACAAAGAACTTATCAATGGAATATCAGTTATTGCGAATATCTTTATTAAGATAGTAATCTAAGAAATAACCGTAATGGTTTATCCATATACTAGTTTAGTTCTTAACTATGAAACTCGTTTCTAAACTGAGTTCTTTTTTACGTGTGGTTTTTATTCATTTTCAATTACCTCAATATGTTCCGGTTCTCTGGGTGGCTCCTGATTATTGAATGAGATACCACCTCTCATCCACAATGAAACAATAATAACAAGTACAGCACCAACACCAATCATTGTTTTGTTCCTTTTACTTAGTGTAGATGCCCCTGGTTGTGGCCCATATTTGTTTTCACCCGGTGAGCTGGGCTTTAATCCCGCATAAATCGGCAAAAGCAGAAAAATCATAAAGGGAATAATAAATATTACTAATTGATCATAAAACTCGTTTTGGCTATAGCCTCCTGACATTGTACCAAGAAAGAAGAAAAAAACAAAGACTACTGATAAGACAACAACAACTAACCATAAAATTCCGTATGGCATTAACACTTTTCCGCTAACATTACTATCATGGAAACGCTTTACAATTCCTGCTAGCAATACCCAGATAGAAAAAAGGGATGAAAATGGGATTGGCAAAAGGTTAAGCAGAACAAATGGCAATACATGGTAAAGCCAGAAATCTTGTTTGTTAATTCTGCCATTGAATGATAACCATTTACTTATGTTTTCACCCAAACTTGAATTTGTTTCTCTGTTGTCTTTCATGATAATAACTTCTCGAAGATTAATATAGTAAGTATTGAATTTATCTCTAACAATTGGGTATAGACAAATACCTATATCCATACTTTAGTACTAATATATTAAATATTTAATAGGATGATAAACTCCATAACAGATTGAACCAACGACAACAATTACTAAACCCAGTTTAAAAAGGTTGTCATACTTACTCATGTAATTATCAAGGTAGTTGTTATATCGTTTGTCTTTCTTCAAATGGTCGTTTGTTAAATTGGTATAATGTTATCTAAATATAGATGATGTTGTGCTTTCGTTTTTTATTTTTCCAAATAATTCAAAATTGTTTTAGCCCTTTTCATATGGCTAACTATGTCATTCCTTATTGGTATTCTGTAGGCTCCCATCATTCCAACTTGTTTTTTTAAATACTTATTTTTCTTTATATCATTCCATTCTACATGATACTTCGTGTAATCATTTAATCCTATTGAATAATTCGAGGCGTAAACATCTTGATAAAGAAGCGGACTATGAAATTTTAACATTTCATCACGATAGTCATACCAAGCAGTTTTCAGGATTCGGTTGTTAAAAAGCTGAGTCCAATTATTGCGAATATAATAGTCGTCTAATAATCTTTTTAACTCAATATCATTAAATGAGTTAATATTATTACTATTAATTAAGTCATTATAGGTTGAGGATATAATCGTGATATTTGGAATATATCCACAATAAAAAATTGATGTAGTGAGTCTTAAAGTATCTATTCCTACTAAAGAATTGTTCAAATATTTGGCAAGATAGAATCCCTCCTGTTCGGCAAATGTATTTAAGGAATTAAGTTGTTCTAAATTTTCAATATCCTGGTTTAAGTCAGCAATTAAATTTTTTCGATAGGATTCTTTTAAAATATTTTTGCCTCTTTCCTGATTCCAATTGTTAACCTGTAGTGCTAATAAAATACCAATCATCACAAGAACAATTTCACCAATAGCATATCTCAGGTATTTCAATGGCTTGTTATCATCTGCAAGTGTTTTACGGATTTTTCTAAAGAATGGTATCATAAGGTTGGTTGGGTTGGGTTGCTTCAACAAGTTATAAATATATTAATTCCTTGATTTCTCAATCATATCAAATAATATTTCTTTTGGTGATGAGATTTCTTAAAGGTCTTTAATATTCTAAACTATTTTTAATCCTTTTTCTCTTGTATTTGCTTTAGCTCTTGATAATAGTTTTTCAACACAAAAAATGCCAGTTTTTTGTTGCCCTCATTGTCTATTAATCCTTTGCGGTTCCAACCCTCCTGAAAATCAGGATTGTTTCGCCTTGGTGACCTAAAATCTGCCAATATCCATGGTGAAAGACCTGCAAAATTATCAGGAAATCTATTC
>DATCZQ010000198.1:0-17575 GCA_036525815.1 Yeosuana sp.
AAACAAGTTATTGATAGAGGGATTCCAGTAGTTTTATACGATAAAATTTCAAAATTAATAAAATCGTCAAAAGTTATTATTGATGATCAAAAAGCTGCTTTTAATGCCACTCAATATCTTATTGACTCAGGTTGTAAAAAAATTGCACATATTAGAGGTGATTTAAAGCCTCAAACCACAATTGATAGATTTATTGGTTATAAAAAAGCCTTGGCAAAAAATAATATCCCATTTGACGACTCTTTAGTTTATAGATGCAAAAACTTGACATTTGGAGAAGGTTTTAGGCTTGCTAAAAAAATAATCCACGAACATGAAGATGTTGATGGCGTTTTTGCTTTTACTGACTTAGTGGCCACTGGTGTTTTAAAGAGATTTAATGAACTTAAAGTTCCTGTTCCAGAACAGGTTTCTGTTATGGGTTTTAGTGATTGGTTTTTAACAAAAATTACCACCCCTACATTATCATCAGTGCATCAACCGGGGTTTGAAATGGGGCAACAAGCTTTTGAACTTTTATATAAAGATATTTGCACCTTAAAAAAAGGAGAGGAAATCATTCCCCAAATAATTGAAATCCCTACCTATATTGTTCCTAGAAACTCTACCAGAAAATTAACAAAACAAACTAAATAATCTTAAATATTTAATATAGCCGAAAACGTTATCGGCTTATAATTCACTCATTTTTACGCATTTTTTTACCAATTCAAAAAAAAATTATAAAATTGTTTTCGTGTTTATCCGCTTTATTAAAAAAAGCTTATTTACTTAATTGTTACCCTAAATAGGGTTTAACCTTTAAAATAAGAAAATAATGAAAAATATATTATTTAATTTTTTGATTGTTTTAGTAGTTATGGGATGTTCAGATAATAAACAAAAAGAAGAGTCAATAGTTCCTGATAAAGCCTGGTGGAAAGAAGGTGTTATCTATCAAATTTATCCTAGAAGTTTTAAAGATTCGAATGGAGATGGGGTTGGCGATTTAAAAGGTATCATAGAAAAACTAGACTATATAAAAAGTTTAGGAGTAAACATGGTTTGGTTAAATCCAATCTATGATTCACCCAATGACGACAATGGCTACGATATAAGTGATTACAGAGCTATCATGAAAGAATTTGGAACCATGGAAGACTTTGATAATTTACTAAAAGGAATGCATGACAGAGGTATTAAATTTGTTATGGATGTAGTAGTCAATCACAGTAGTGATGAACATGAATGGTTTAAACAATCACGTAGTTCAAGAGATAACCCCTATAGAGATTACTATCACTGGTGGCCAGCAGAAAATGGAGAACCTAATTACCGCTGGAGCTTTTTTGATGAAAAAGGTGAAGCCTGGAAATATGACTCAATAACTAATGCTTATTATTTGCATTATTTTTCACAGAAGCAACCCGACTTAAACTGGGAAAATCCTGCAGTTAGACAAGAGGTTTATGACATCATGAAATTCTGGGCAGATAAAGGAGTTGATGGTTTCCGTTTAGATGCTTTTCAATTTGTAAGCAAAGACACCACCTTTCCAAAGTTACCGGAAGGTTATCAGAAAGAAATCATTAAGTATTATGGTATGGGACCAAATTTGCACTCTTATTTAAAAGAAATGTACAATCAAGTGCTTAGTAAATATGATGTTTTCGCTGTTTCAGAAGGTGCTGGCAGCACCTTAAAAGACGCGCATGATCTGGTTGACGCCAACAGAAATGAACTGCAAATGGCCTACCATTTTGAAAGTGTTGATTTAGTCAATTCACTGGATGGTTACACCTTAGCCAATTTAAAAGAAGTATTTACAAAATGGGATGCGTCATTTGCTAAAAACGGATGGATTTCCATATTTCTTTCCAATCATGATGTTGCGCGCATCGTTAGCAGGTTTGGAAATGATAGTCCAGATTTTAGAGACGTTTCGGCAAAAATGCTTAATACTTTTTTATTAAGTATGAGAGGTACACCATACATATACTATGGAGATGAAATTGGAATGACCAACATTAATTTTGATTCTATTTCGCAATACAAAGATATTGCAGCGCTCAACGGATATAAAAAAGCGCTTTCCGATGGTGAAGACATGGAATTATTTATGAAAAAACTCAACTTTCTTTCTCGGGATAATGGCAGAACTCCTATGCAATGGGATGATTCAAAAAATTCAGGATTTACTTCAGGAGAACCTTGGCTTCCTGTTAATGACAATTATAAAGACATAAATGTTTCCGCGCAAAATAAAGACCCAAATAGTGTGCTCAATCACTTTAGAAAAATGGTGAAACTCAGAAAAGAAAATGAGGTTTTAGTTTATGGTAAATATGACCTATTACAAGCCGAACACCCGGATATTTATGCCTACACCAGAACTTTAAATACTGAAAAAATACTTGTGTTGCTTAATTTTACGAATCACGAATCAAAAATTGAATTACCCGAAATTAAAATGATTCTTGAAACCTTAATAAATAATTATAAAACCGTTGATGCTACTGAAAACACGATCAGCCTTAAACCCTACCAGGCCATTCTATTTAAGCTAAATTAATTTGATATTATTTGAATTGGACGTAATTAAACATAAATAAAAAAAGCCAAGATAGTTATCTTGGCTTTTTCCTTTTTGTCTTTTCAATTTATCATGTAAACAATTTCCTAATTTAGTATACAGTAGTATTTATGTGCATTTATATTAATTTTTTTTGAGACAGTAAATAAGTTATTTAGTAAAAAACACATTTCATTCCAGAGATTTATATCCTATTGTTATAACTGTTTTTGCAGATGGCATTGTTTTTCTAAACAGTTTTGCACTTTCAATTTGAATAACTGGTATTTGCATCATCATTGCTTCCATTTCATCACCCTTAAAAAAAGTGAATATGCCATAGAGATCCTTGAATTTCCAGTCGCTTAGTTCATTTTTATAATAATCTTTCACTGCACTGACTTCATCTGTAGATAAAAGCCGAACTGTGGGAAGCATGCCTGACTGAGCAATCGTGGTTTGGAAAATCCTGGCATCGGGATAAGCCGAGACCCCAACATCTTTTGTATCCGGAACTTCTACACCTTTTAAAATTTGGATGGCCAACGTGATCTCAGGATCATTTGTAGGGTTTTTAGGCGTATCCATTTTAGCTGCAAACGGTTGTGCTATAATCGAGAAGGACAGAATTAGCAATGGAAAAAAACAAAATATTATTTTCATGTTACAATGTTTTAAAAATTAATAAAGCTTATTTTAAATAGTTTTACTTGCTCTTTAAGAAATTAAATTCGGTAAGTTATACCTATTGACGACCTTTCGGCTTATGAAACAGCTCGAAGGACGTCCGTTCGGTTATCATTACCCCATCCTCATATCGGGTTCGCTCAAACTTTTTTCGAGCATAAAGCTTGCCAGGCCCCTGTTTCTCCATCATAATACTAAAACCGTTATATTTAGGATTCATCGTATCCTCGTGGAGCCAATTGAAAGAAGCCGTTCCAAAGGTACCGTCCGGGTTGGTGCCGCCCCATAGATCTGAGCAAGTCACCTCAATGAACTCCGTGCCTTTCAGCGGATAGAAGATCAACATTACCTCATCCTTTTTCTTTTTGTCTCCGGCATCATCCTGTTCAGTGCCCTCTTGATCCGGTATATTTCTATATTTGTCAACGATACGGGTCGGTTTGGGAATGATCACTCCAGGGAGAAGGGCCGATGCCGGCTCTGTTTTGACTCTGGATATGATAACCTTGCACCCGGGTTTTGATGGATATTTCAGATTGGGAGTATAGTCCAAAGGACCGTACCAAGGTTGCATAGCATTTTTCTCAGAAATCCATCCCCAATACTCTCCAGTAGCTTCTGGAATTATAGATTCGATGGTTGAATTCAAGGTCCCTGAGAACCCGCTATCATTGCCTTCTTTGGTTTCTATTATTGAACTGAATTGCAGCTCGAAGGTCAGACAGTCCATTATGCGTTCAATCATATCATTAGTATCAAGCTCGACATCAAGATTTAACGCAGTTAGAAACATGGATACAGCAACCCAATCAATCATATGTTCTGTCTCACTAATATCGTGTGATTTCGCACAGTAGTCTGTTGCCGTATCCATGGCGTTCTTTAAGCCTGTTTTTATAAATTCCTCGGCTTTTGTCTCCATTTTTCCATCTATTTCTTCATTTATATCAAAACACAACATACCTACCACGTAATCCGGCCAGGCTATCCACTCTATATAGTTTCTAATGGCATCTGCCAGAACGAGATCATTTTTTGCTGCTTCCTCTAGTTTTGGTAAGATAAAAGTTGTTAATAGGCCTTTATACCACGCAATTGCATACTTTCCGATAGGATGCGACTGCCCTATGCAATTATAGTCGTTTTCGATATAGGCCTCCGCTATCAAATTCGACATTGCCTTGTATGGTGCATTGGGTGATCGATCCCCAGCACCTGGAGCTGGAGTTCCAGCTCCGGCACCAGAGAAATGCGTGATGGGAATGCGGATAGTTGAGTTATTAATTTCGGCCCAACTTAGAGCGACCTCATCTCCGTTACCTTCGTAGGTTATACCAACCAGCTTATCTTCCCGTGCGCCTCCTAAGATTTCCAACCAGGCAACGCCAGGAAAGATAAGACCATTCGGTTCCAAATGAACACCTGCTGTGAATTTTTCAAGCATCGGGCTGGTTAAGCTTGTAATTGGCGTCATTGTAATTTGGGTCTCAGCTATTAAAAAACCCTTCGGAATATTGAAAAGGTATTCCAAACCGTCCTTTCCAGCTATTTCGATTTTGCCACCCTCAGGGCCAATAGTTTTAGTGGTAGAACTAGCAGCATCAAGAGTTATTTCTGCCGACGCAGGATTTGGTTCTGGGAGAGATGAGATAGGATCTGGTTTCTTACATTTTATGGCCATTAAAAGTAAGAAGGTAATGATAAAAATGTGTTTAAAGATTTGTTTCATGAGAATCTCTTTATTAATATTTCCCAATGTTAGTTGTGATCAAAATAGCATTACACGACACTTTCAGCATCAAAAAATATTTTATTAAACCTTTTATATCGTTAATTAAATCAGATTTTCACAAATTCAACCCTTCGGTTATTGGCCCTACCCGCATCATTTGAATTATCATGAAGGGGCTTAGATTCTCCAAAGCCATTTGACTGTAGTCTTTCAGAAGCTATACCCATGGAAATCAATTGATTTTTTACCGTTTCTGCCCTTTGTTTTGATAAGGTTAAATTAAACTCATCAGCACCTACATTATCGGTATGTCCTTCTACGCTAAATTTCAGCTCAGGATATTCAGTCAAGATCTGATAGATCTTGTTAATGGTACCCATGGATTCAGCCTTAAGACTGGATTTACCAGAATCAAACTTAATACCGGTAGTAATAATTTTTCCATCGGTAAGTATTCTGTCATATAATTTCTTTGCGCCTTCGGCAATTTTCACATTCTTAACTAACATGGCATTTTCCATTACCTTGTGCGCTCCAATAGTTAGTGCTTTTGGATCTGCTCTAAGATTTGGGATATTTAACAACCTGTTTTCATCAAGATATACCTTAAGAGAACGAACATTGAAAGAAATTGATACGTGTCTCCATAGTGGTAAATCGGTTTGTTCTGCATCAGTAATTTCCCCTTCAAATTTATTTAGTTTTACATTGTTATATTTAATGATCATGTAACTTAAGTCATTAAGTTGTTCAGGAGACCTTCCTTTTTCTTCAATTCTATCGTAAAAATAAACGGTATAATATGAAGCCCATGACTCAAAATAGACATCAAATTCAACTGTGAATTTTTCTGGAAGATAATCTCCTTTCTTATCAATTAAGGGTACAATGGCCGCATTATCTTGGTAATTAATTATTTTATCTCCATTAAAAATGGCATTTTCTACATTACCTTCATAAACATCCCATTTAGAGGGAAATTCTCCGTTTTCTTCACTTTCGAGCAAGTCTTCAAATAATATTAAATCCCCGGGAACGAAATCATATTTAGAATATGGTTTAAGATTTTCCTTTTTTGATTCACCTGGCATTTGACCATCTTGATCTTCTTTTTGATCATTTGAAGATTTCTTTTCATTTTTCCCATCAATCTCATCCTCCACTTTATCTAAACCTTTATCCATGGTTTTATCAATTTTTCGATCTACCCTCCTTTCAACTTTATTTTTAAGTTTTTTTAATATTTGTGATTTAGTTGAAATAGGGGCAAAAAGGAATAACCCAAGAAGTAGGAATACAATTGGTTTTTTCATCTTTTATAGTTTTAATGGTTTTATTTTCTATATGATAAGAGAATGACGTAATTAAAAAGACGTAATACGTTCATTTAAAGATGATTAAAAAATATAAGATAAAACATGACAAATGTCATGTTTTGCATTATTAAAAATAATATTGAATCTTAACAACTAATATTTGCTATAATTTTAACAAATAATATAAAAATACTAAATCATTTACCTTTGATTCACGAAACAAAAAAAGCTCCTCAAATCTGAGAAGCTTTTAGTTCAAAATGTATAAAATATGTGCGGGCGGGGAGACTCGAACTCCCACACCTCACGGCACTAGATCCTAAGTCTAGCGTGTCTACCAATTCCACCACGCCCGCAAAAGGATTGCAAATATAATCAAGATTTTTAAATTGCAAACACATACTTCTTAAAAACCTTCAAATTTTATTACTTTTGAATGAAATACTATTTTTATCATGAAAAACATAAAATCATACCTTCAAGAACACCAAGAACGTTTTTTAAATGAACTTCTTGAACTTCTTAAAATTCCATCAATCAGTGCAGACTCAGCCTATAAAAATGATGTTTTAAAAACTGCTGAAGCTGTAAAAGTCAGTCTTGAAAAGGCCGGTTGTGACCATGTGGAAATTTGTAAAACTGAAGGGTACCCTATTGTTTATGGCGAAAAAATTATTGATAAAAAGTTACCAACTATTTTGGTTTATGGACATTATGATGTGCAACCAGCAGACCCATTAGAGCTCTGGACTTCTCCGCCATTTGAACCAGTGATTAAAAAAACGGACTCACATCCTCAAGGTGCCATATTTGCCAGAGGCGCATGTGATGATAAAGGCCAGATGTATATGCATGTGAAAGCGCTGGAGTTTATGACAAAAACCAATCAGCTTCCATGTAATGTAAAGTTTATGATTGAAGGTGAGGAAGAAGTTGGAAGTGTCAATCTTTCAAAATTTGTGAAATCCAATCAGGAAAAACTTAAAAATGATATCATTCTAATTTCAGATACAGGAATGATTGCTAATGATGTGCCTTCTATAACGACTGGTTTACGCGGATTAAGTTATGTTGAAGTAGAGGTTACAGGACCCAATAGGGATTTACATTCTGGATTATATGGCGGTGCTGTGGCAAATCCAATTAACGTATTAACAAAAATGATTGCTTCACTGCATGATGAAAATAATCATATTAGTATCCCCGGATTTTATGATAAGGTAGAAAATCTTACTCAAGAAGAGCGGGCAGAAATGGCTAAAGCGCCGTTTTCATTAGAAAACTATAAAAAAGCTTTAGATATTGAAGACGTTTACGGAGAAACTGGCTATACAACCAACGAACGTAATTCCATAAGACCAACACTAGATGTTAATGGTATTTGGGGTGGTTATACCGGTGAAGGCGCCAAAACCGTCATTGCCAGTAAAGCACATGCCAAAATATCCATGCGCTTAGTACCACATCAAGACTGGGAAGAAATTACTAAACTTTTTGCAAAACACTTTGAAAGTATCGCTCCAAAAGGGGTCAAAGTAAAAGTAACGCCACATCACGGTGGTCAGGGTTATGTGACGCCTATTGATACCATTGGTTACCAGGCGGCATCCATGGCTTATGAGGCTACATTTGGAAAAAAACCAATTCCACAGCGAAGTGGCGGCAGTATTCCTATTGTTGCTTTATTTGAACAAGAACTTAAAAGTAAAACCATTTTAATGGGATTTGGTTTAGATAGCGATGCCATTCATTCACCGAACGAGCATTTTGGTGTTTTTAATTTTTATAAAGGCATTGAAACCATTCCATATTTCTATAAGTATTATGCTGAGCTTTCTAAATAAATGAAAAACCAGCATACCAACCACCTTCTAGAACTTTTAATTGGCACCCTTTTTATAAGTACCTCGGGCGTATTGGGTAAATTCATAGATTTACCTACACCAGTAATCATTTGGTGTAGAAGTGCTTTAGGCGGCCTGTTTCTGTATTTGTTTTGCAAGTACCGAAAATTCGACATTAAAATTAAATCAAGAAAAGACTTTTCAACTATCCTACTAAGCGCTGTGCTTTTAGGAACGCATTGGATCACCTATTTCTATGCTTTAAAAATGTCAAATGTGGCATTAGGCATGCTTTCCCTTTTTACCTTTCCTGTTATTACCGCTTTATTGGAACCCTTATTTATAAAGACTAAACTGAATATTATTCATGTGTTTTTAGGCATTATTGTTTTAATCGGCATTTATATTCTTGCACCTGAATTTGACTTTGAAAGCAGCCAGGTAAAAGGCATTTTATTAGGTCTTTTTTCGGCCCTATGTTACGCCTTGAGGAATTTAACTTTGAAACGTCATATTGCTCAGTACAGCGGAACAGCCCTTATGATGCATCAAATTTTGATTTTATCCGTATTACTAATTCCATTTATGCTCACTATGGATATTAGTAATATCACCACGCAATATCCTTATGTTATTTTATTAGCATTAATTACGACAGCTATTGGCCATTCTATGTTTATTCATAGTTTAAAATACTTTTCGGTGAGTACCGCCAGTATCATTAATAGTTTACAACCCGTTTTAGGGATTATAATGGCTTACTTTTTCCTGAAAGAAATCCCTACTTGGAATACTTTTTTTGGAGGGTCCTTAATATTAGCTACGGTCATAATTGAAAGCATCAGATCAAGAAGATCGTCTTAATCAATTTTAAAAAATCTCAATATATTTTTACTAAATACGTAACATTTACTATACTTTAACGTTCTAATAGTCAATCAATCAAAAATCAATCAAGTTATGTTAAAGCAATTTTTTATTGTCTGCTCTGGCTCTGACACCGAAATTTTAGAAAACTGTTCTGTTGGAGAACAAAATAAATATGCAGGCATAGGTGCTACTGTTTTTTTTACAGCTGTGATGGCATTTATTGCCGCAAGTTATGCCCTTTACACTGTTTTTGACAATCTTTACACTTCTGTTTTCTTTGGACTTATCTGGGGTTTACTCATTTTTAATTTAGATAGATTTATAGTCTCGACCATAAAAAAAACAGGAAATGTCATTGATGAACTGATACAAGCCTCTCCAAGAATATTATTAGCAGTCATCATTGCTGTAGTTATTGCAAAACCTCTTGAATTAAAGATTTTTGAAAAAGAAATTAATCAGGTTTTATTAGAACAAAAAAACGACTTAACTCTTGCTAATAAGAATCAAATTGCCAATCAGTTCAATCCATCCATCGAAAATTTAAATAAAGAAATTACTGCTTTACAACAGCAAATTGATGTAAAAGAAACTGAAGTTAACGCCCTTTATGACACTTATATAGCTGAAGCAGAAGGCACTGCAGGCACAAAATTACTGGGAAAAGGTCCTGTTTATAAAGAAAAGAGAGAAAAGCATGATGCTTTATTAGCAGAATTGCAACAATTAAAAATTGATAATAAAGCTAAAATAACTTTAGCAGAAACACAGATTGCCGCACTTGAAGGAGCTTATGAAGTCCAGGTTGTAAATACGCAACCCATCATTAATAATTTTGATGGTTTAATGGCGCGTGTTAATGCTTTGAATAAACTTCCTTGGCTACCCTCATTTTTTATATTTCTTCTGTTTTTGGCTATTGAAACCTCACCAATATTAGCTAAATTATTATCCCCTAAAAGCTCTTATGACTTTAAATTAGAAGATCAGGAAACAGCGATTAAAACCAATGTACTTCAAAACAAATACCAGAGAGAGGACATGCTGAAAGCTGATTACGCCATAAACGACCGTATTTATACTGATATTCAAAATGAAGATGAATTATATAACTACAAAAGGAAAAAAGCACGTGAGCTTATGCAATTGCAAGCAGATGCCTTTTATAAACATCAAAAAAACGTATTTTAATCAGGCGGTTGTTTGATATTTAAAATGATCATATAAATCTCTGCAGCCCATACCAATAATAGACAATTTTTTGTTTTTAGAGATGGCCTCATTATGAAGTCCGGTCATGGCCTGTACACCATAACGGTCCATCCATTCAATTTCTTCAATACTAATGGTAAGAGTATTTTCCCTCTCAAAAATATCATTGAATTCTTTATAAAACAAGCCTAAACTTTTTCTGTCTAGAATGCCTTTCAATTTAAAAAAATTGTTGCAGTGGGTGATTTTGAGGTTCATAATAACATAAATTAAAATGGTTAAACGATAAACTTGGGCTATTAATCATTTGGTAACTAAGTAAATATATAAACTACAATTCGCTTAACACTATTTAATCGATGAATAGAATTGAACTTTAGTTAAAAAAATATTAGTTGTCAAAATAATCGACGTTTAACATTTTTAAAATAAGATTTTGCTATTTTTACTCACATTAAAAAATAAATACAACCTCATAATAGCCATTAAAATCCATGAAAAAATATATTTTAATTATATGTACACTCATTTTAAGCCAAACAGGTTTTTCTCAAACTACAGAACAAGAAGATAAAGAGGCAATACTGGCTGTACTGAAGGCTCAGCGCTTGGCCTGGTCTGAAAATAATATAGAAGCGTTTATGGAAGGGTACTGGAAAAGTGATTCTCTTAAATTTTATGGAAGTAACGGCGTGACTTATGGTTGGGAAAATACCTTAGACCGGTATAAACAGGCTTATCCAACACCAGACCATACAGGCATTTTAAGTTTTAAAATAAACGATATTTCAAAAATTACAGATCATGCTTATTACGTTATGGGAGAATATCATTTAAAGCGTACGGTAGGCAATGCCACAGGGATCTTTATGATCATTTTTAAAAGAATTGATGGGGAATGGAAAATAATTGCAGACACTTCTAGTTAATCACTATGCATTATATCACCAGAAAAGCCATTTTAAAAGATGTACCCACCTTACTGGATTTTGAACAAGGGGTCATTGAAGCCGAAAGGCCTTTTGACCCCACTATTAAAGAGGGTCCTATTACCTATTACAATATTTCAGATTTGATCAGTAATGAGGAGTCCGAAGTCTTTATTGTTGAAAAAGACCAGCTTATTGTGGCATCCGGATATGCAAAAATAAAAGGTGACAGGCATTATTTAAAACATGATAAAATTGGCTATCTGGGATTCATGTTTGTACATAAAGCGCATAGAGGGCAAGGATTAAACCAGTTGATCATCAATGAACTGTTGAAATGGTGCAAAGAAAGACAGGTCTTTGAAATCAGGTTAGATGTATATGAAGAGAATTTAACGGCTATCAAAGCCTATGAAAAAGCTGGATTTAAAAAGCACATGATCAATATGAGGTTAAATATTAATGATTCCGTTTAGGAAATATGATATGAACACTAAAACAATCAACTGGGGAATTATTGGTGTTGGCGATGTTTGCGAAAAAAAAAGTGGGCCTGCTTATCAAAAAACAGATGGTTTCGTTTTAAAAGCCGTCATGCGACGAGATTTTGATAAAGCCAAAGATTTTGCAACGCGACATGGTATTGAAAAGTATTTTAGTAATGCCGATGCGTTAATTCATTCTCCAGATATTGACGCCATTTATATCGCGACACCCCCTGACACGCATTTAGAATATGCCTTGAAAGTGGCAAATGCAGGTAAAATTTGCTGTGTAGAAAAACCAATGGCTGTAAGCTATCAAGAATGCCAAACCATGTTTTCTGCTTTTAACGAAAGGAATCTCCCCCTTTTTGTAGCCTATTATCGGAGAAACCTCCCTAGATTTCAACAAATAAAATCTTGGATTGATACTGATAAAATTGGCGATGTCAGACATATTCACTGGTCATTAAAAAAACAAGCAAACCACATTGATTTATCTAAAACCTACAATTGGAGAACGGATAAACGCATTGCTCTTGGCGGGTATTTTGACGATTTAGCGTCTCACGGGTTGGATTACTTCCATTATATTTTAGGCGAGTTTATATCCGTTTCTGGACAAAGTAGCAACCAGCAAAATTTATATTCTGCTAAAGATACTATCTCAGCCTCCTGGATACATAAAAACGGCGTAACCGGATCTGCCTTCTGGAATTTTGGTTCGTGGGAAAGAGAAGATAAAGTTGAAATAATCGGAAACAAAGGCTCTATTAAATTCTCTGTGTTTGATGACAACCCCATTCAACTCATTAATGCCAAGGAAACGATCAGCTTGACAATTGAGCACCCAGAAAACATTCAGTTGTATCATGTTCACGCCATAAAAAAACATCTGGATGGTTTAGGAACACATCCTTCCACTGGAAAAACCGGGCTTCATACGGCCTGGATCATGGATAAAATTCTTAATAGAATAAGTTAAAACCTTCTGTCTGGCTGAAACATATCCAAAGACATTGATAGTTTTTTATTTGAAATAACCTCAGAAACCAACTTACCGGTGGCGGACCCCATACTCCATCCCATCATGGCATGACCAGCAGCAATCGTGAGATTATCACATTTTGAAGATTTACCAATATAGGGCAAACCATCTGGTGACACTGGGCGTAATCCGCAAGTAGCCTGACTTTTCTCCTCTAAAGTCAGCTTGATATTAGGATAATACCTGGTCACTGCATTTGAAATAGCTTCAACCCGTTCTTTCCTGATTACGTGATTAATTCCTGCTATTTCCATAGTACCAGCAAAACGCGTGAATCCATGCATAGGGGTCACAGCCGCTTTGGCCTCCGCTAAAATGGCTGGAATTGAAATCCCTGTGTTTTGAGTACAATTAATACGATACCCTTTCCCTGCCTGGAGCAATAATTTTAATCCTAATTTTTTACTTAACAAAGCGCTCCAAGAACCTGCTGCCAACACAAACTCATCTGCTATAAGCCTTTGTTTATCAGTTTTTATCGCCGTGATTTTGCCATCAGCAACTTCTAAATCTTCCACTTTTTCGTTAGAATAAAAAGAAACACCCACTTTTTTTAAATAAGTGATCATCTCTTCCATAAATTCATGAGGTGTGGAATGAGAATCGCACTTAAAATAAGTGGCGCCCTTGGCTTCTATGTCAACGTTAGGCTCTAAAATTCTAAGCTCTTCTCTGTTAATTTCAATAACATCTAGTCCTTCCTTTTTGGCTAGATTAGCCATTTTGACTTCTTCTTCCAACATTTTCTCTGTTTGACAAAGCATCAATAAACCTTTCTTCTCATACTGAGATTTGAATCCTTCTGTTTTATGAATGTCTTCATACAAATCCTGACTTAACAATGAAATTTCCTTAATAACCGGAATCGCTTTATTGACGTGAATGGCATTACATGACTTATTAAAAGCGAATGTCCATTGTAAAAAATCTAGGTCCAGCCGCGGTTTAATATATAGCGGACTCGCTGAATTAAACATCCATTTCAGGCCCTTTTTCATAACACCTGGTGCAGAAAGTGGAATGATATGACTGGGAGACAAATACCCAGCGTTCACATAAGAGGCCCCGGCATCCATATTTGACTGATCTACAACCGATACCTGATGTCCTTCTTTATGAAGGTAATAAGCAGCACTTAATCCTATAATGCCACCACCAATAATAATGACGTTTTTTGCCATGTTAAATTACTTGAAAACCATATGCATAAGGATCATCTTCATCATCAATAGTAATGATGTTATGACCATATATTTTTGCCCAACCCTTAATACTTGGGATAATCGCTAATTTGCCATCTAAGATAGTTTCTTCCTCAACACGTCCAATAAATTTACTACCAATAATGCTTTCATGAATAAAATCTTCTCCTTTTTTTAGCTTGCCTTTGGCATATAATTGGGCTAACCTGGCTGAGGTGCCTGTACCACATGGGCTTCTATCTATAGCTTTATCGCCATAGAAGACCGCATTTCTACCCGAAGATGTTGGATCTATTGGTGTTCCTGTCCAAAGCATGTGAGACACATCTCTAATAGTCTCATTTTCAGGATGGATAAAAAGGTTTGGGTATTTTTCATTAATGCGTTGTCTGACAACCTGTGAATATTGAATGATTTTAGACGCCGAAAAATCTTGCACTCCTATAAAATTTTCCTGAGGATCCACAATGGCATAAAAATTTCCGCCGTAGGCTACATCAAAAGAAATGTCTCCTAATTCAGGACAAGCTACTGTTAAATTTTCAGCAGCTAAATAGCTTTTTACATTGGTCAGTTTTACCCAGTCTACTTTTTTTCCTGTTTGCTGGTATTCAATTTCTACTAAACCTGCAGGTGCCTCCATCTTAATCTTGCCTGGAATTTTAGGTATGACGAGGCCTTCTTCAATGGCAATGGTAATGGTTCCAATAGTACCATGCCCGCACATGGGCAAACAACCTGAGGTTTCAATAAATAAAATGGCAAAATCATTCTCCGGATTATGTGGCGGGAACAAGATACTGCCACTCATCATATCATGCCCACGAGGTTCGAACATTAAGCCTTTACGAATCCAGTCATATTCCTTTAAAAAATGTTGACGTTTCTCACTCATGGTACTCCCGATCAACTCTGGACCACCTTCTTTGATAACTCTTACCGGATTACCGCAGGTATGGGCATCAATACAAACAAATGTACTAAGGGCCATTGCCTAGATCTTATCTTTAGTTAACATATTGTTCACTTGTCTTAATATTCTTAGTGGGTTTTCGTCTTTAAGTTCCTGAGGCAATAATTCATTTGGCCAATCCTGAAAACTAAAAGGTCTTACCCATCGTTTTATGGAATTGATACCAACCGCTGTAAAACGGCTATCTGTTGAGGCTGGATAAGGACCCCCATGAACCATAGACGGACACACCTCAACACCTGTAGGAACACCATTAAAAATGAGGCGACCTACTCTATTTTGAAGTGCTGAAATTATGTTTAAATAATGATTAGCTTCCTCATCAGCAATTAAAGTCCCTGTTAACTGTCCTTCTAATTTAGAAATGATTAACTCTAACTGATTAGCATCTTCACATTGAACAACCATTGAAAAGGGTCCAAAAACTTCCTGATGCAAATTGGTATTCTCCAAAAATGTATGTCCTTCTACCATGGTAATGGCTTGTCTTGCATAATTAGCATTCACTTCTTTTTTAACATCTGAAACCACTGTTAAGCCCTTTTGAGCCATCATTTTGGACTTATTGCTTTCATAAGCCCCGATAATATTAGGATGCAGCATACAGGATGGTTCAATCTTAGCTATTTCATTTGCCAATGCAGAAACAAAACGAGTTAAATCATCACTTTTAATAGCTAATAACAAACCAGGGTTGGTACAAAATTGGCCGGTTCCCATCGTTATAGAGCCGGCATACGTTTGAGCTAAAGCTTCACTTCTTTTCTTTAGCACATTCGGTAATATGACTACCGGGTTAACACTACCCATTTCAGCAAATACAGGAATTGGTTCTTCACGTTGTGCTGCCAGATCAAACAAAGCTCTTCCTCCTCGAATACTTCCAGTAAATCCGACTGCTTTTACTAGTGAATGTTTTACTAATTGTGTTCCTACTTCAATGCCACTACTGTTTAAATTTGAAAACACGCCGTTAGGCATGCCCGTTTTTTCAGCAGCTTTAATAATTGCTGAAGCAACCAACTCCCCTGTTCCAGCATGCATAGGATGTGATTTAACAATAACCGGACAACCCGCTGCTAAAGCAGCTGCTGTGTCGCCGCCAGCCGTTGAATAAGCCAACGGAAAATTACTGGCTCCAAAAACGACTACCGGCCCTAAAGGAATTAATAGTTTACGTAAATCGGGTTTAGGTAAAGGTTCTCTATCTGGTTGAGCCGTATCAATAGAGGCTTCAACCCAAGATCCTTCTTTAACTAAATCTGCAAAAGAACGCAACTGGAAAACTGTTCTGGCTCTTTCTCCTTTAGCTCTGCCTTCTGGCAAACCGGATTCCATGCAATAGGTTTTTATGAGCTCATCATCTAAGGCTAAAATCTCATCAGCAATGGCATTAAGAAATAGCGCCTTTTGTTCACCAGAAACCGTTCTGAATGTATTAAAGGCTTCTGAAGCTAAATGCACAGCTTCATCAATTTCTTTTTGTGTAGCCTCAGTAAAAAGCGTATCATTTTCACTATTTAATTGCGGATTGAAGGTTTTATAGGTTTTACTTCCTTGTGCTGATTGCTTATTTCCGATATAGTTTTTTCCTGTCATCATATTTTTTTGTGTTAGGGATTGAGGTTTTGTCTGAGCTCTCCGCATAAGCGGAAGCGAGTACCGAAAGCCCGACCGCGCCAAAGCGTGGTAACACCCTAATTATTTAAATTTTTATACCCTGGCAACGTTGGTCTTGTTTTTAAACCATCTTCAATGATTTTTATGATAGTTTTACGTTCTTCGCCTTCTAATACCAACCGAGGAGCTCTTACATATTCTGAGCCTATTTTAGTGTATGCCGAAGCCAGTTTAATATATTGTACTAATTTAGGGTTTATATCTAACTCTAGCAATGGCATAAACCATCTATAAATAGCAATAGCTTCTTTTATTCTGCCCGCCTTTTGTAGTTCATAAATAGCCACAGTTTCTGCAGGAAAAGCATCAACCAAACCAGCAACCCAACCATCAGCACCCAAAATTAAACTCTCCAAAGCAAGGGTATCAACGCCGGTCATGATGGCTAATCGGTCTCCGAATCTATTTTTTATTCTGGTAATGTTAGTTGTATCTCTTGTAGATTCTTTTACGGCTTGAATATTTGGGCAAGTTTCAAGCAACTCAGCAAACATATCTAAAGTTACTTCAATTTTATAATCGACCGGATTGTTATAAATCATGATGGGTAATGATGTGCTATTAGCTACGGCTTTAAAATATTCCACTACTTCGGCGTCACTAGCTTTATAACGCATAGGCGGCAGCATCATAAGTCCTTTGGCGCCATCTTCTTCGGCTGTTTTAGCCAAATTTATGGCTGCTTTGGTGGTTTGCTCGGCAATATTCATAAGTACTGGAACTTTACCTCCAACAAAGGCTACCGTTTCTCTCGTTAAAATACCTCGTTCCTCATCTGTTAAAGTACTGGCTTCACCTAGTGTACCACCTAAGACAATACCATGCACACCTGCATCCAGTTGCGCTTTAATATTAACTTTAAACAGCTCTAAATCTAATTCATCATTTGCTGTGAATTGCGTTGTAACAGCAGGCATGACGCCTTCCCATTTTATACTCATACTATGTCATTTTTATTTATGTAAAAATACTTTTAGTAAAACAATTTTAAGCAGCTATTCTTATCCTATTTTAATACTATATTATCCTATATTTACATTTTATTAAAT
>DATCZQ010000199.1:0-12959 GCA_036525815.1 Yeosuana sp.
AATACCTATGTCTCCTGCAGCAAATGCAAATGTATCGTTATAATGATCATTGTTATAATCATAACCATAAGTACCTAATCCACCACCTACACCAACATACCAGTTGAAACCACCGTCAATGTTCATTACCCATTGGTATAAAGCAGCTAACTTGATAGCATCATCATCATAACCGTTATTATTGAAGTCCTTTCTGTTTCTCCAACCTAAATCTAGTTCAAGTCTAGTGCTGTTTCCCAAAGCTCTTTGATAAGTGATTTCAGTTCCGAACCCACCACTGTCTCCTAAACGTAATCCTAAGGCATTTTTTGAAATATCTTGGGCATTCGTTGTAAAACCAACCACTAATAATATTACGGTTGCCATTATTGTTTTTTTCATGTTATTCATTGTTAAAGTTAATTATATTAAATTTTTGCGTTTGCATTTTCTTCTGATTTCGCTCCCATTCTATTAAATGTGTACATGGGTGCAAATTTTAATTTTAAACCAGCTATTTTATGATTGTCAGCGCTTGTTAGCCCCTCATTTTCAACAGTGTTTTTTCTGGTATCAATGGCTTCATATAATAATTTAATTTCATCCCAGTCTTCTCTGGAGTAATTGTCTTTATTAGCCTCAACCGTATCTACAAAATTTTGATATACACTTAATATGTTGTCTTTGTTAATCCACTCAAACTTCATATCATCATTAGCATAGTTTTGCCCTAAAAGAGATATTCTAAAGTTGTTTTTTTGAATTAGTATATCTTGATATTCTTTTTCAGCTAACTGTGCTTTGTATTCTTCAAATTTTAATGTTGAGTCCTCTACATCATTATTTAAAGCTTCATTGTCCTTGAGCTCTTTTAAGTTTTCGTTGGCTGTGAATTTATAGGTGTTATACCCATTTTCAATGTTGGTCCAATTAGCTTTGGCCTCAGCAAGATCTAAATTAGATATGGAATCTACATAGCTTGAATACGCTTCAGTGCTTACTGCTGCAATCTGTGTCTTTTTATCTTCACACGCTGTAAATACTAAGCCTAATGCACATAAGACGATTGTAAATTTTATTGTTTTCATAATTTTTAATGTTTAATATTTTTGGAAATTATTTTCATTGTAAAATATTGTATTGTAAAGCCCAATACCTGTTTAATAATTGATTTTGATTTGCCTACAAATAGTTTTTTTGACAGGTAGCCACCAGATAAGCTTATAAGCGATAGAAATAAATTACCTTTAATTTCTGGTGCTTCTTTAATATCCATCAAGGCTCTTGTTAATAATCTTGAAGGTCTTAATTCTTGATAGGTAGTTTCAAGTTGTATTGAAAGTACTTTAAGGCTCTCATGTCTTTTACTCTCCAGATAAATAATTTTATTTTCCAGAATTTGCTTTTGATTTCTATAATTTCTCATCTTGACCAAACTCAGATTCAATGTTTTCCTTTTTTCTGGATTTTAACAATTTCGCAATCACCAAATTTGCAATGGGTGTTTTGATAAATTTGTTACTGAAAAAATAAATAAGAATGGTAATGATTAAATAGAAACCAGAGACTATTAAAAACCCCAGATAATGACTTTCCATTAAATTGCCAATCAATAAACTAATGGCAATGTTTACAAAGAGAGTGAATAATGAAAACACTAAAACCATAGATATTCTTGATGCTAAAGACGATACAACATCAGCCGTAATGTCTATCGCATTCAATTTATACAGCTCAAAACTGGTTTCAGTATATACTTTAACTTTATCATAAAGCAATTCAATATGTTTTGCAGCGGTTTCCATTTATTTAATACTTAGGCCTTTTTCATTTTCTCTTTTAATTCTTCCTTTTCCTTATTTAGCAATTCTTCCCCATTATGCTTTATTGAGCCGTATTTTTCTGAAACCGTATCAAGAAAATCATCAAAACTTTCTTTTAAATTATCTTTTGCTTTTTTGGTTTTTGATCCTATTTTCTTTCTGGTTTTTTCTCCCTTGTCAGGAGCTAATAATACTCCTAATGTGGCGCCTAAGGCTAAGCCTGCAACTAATCCTAATATGGCATTACTTGATTTCATCTTTTTTAAATTTTATTAAATGTTTTTTTAATCTTTATGATCTTAGATTCTTTTGCCACCTATTAATCTGAAAAGTATGGCTATAATAGCCAGGACTAATAATATGTGAATGATTCCACTTGCACTGTAGACAAAAAATCCTAATGCCCAACCAATTACAAGTACTACTGCGACGATGTATAATAAGCTTCTCATTTTGTTATGTTTTAAAGGTTCCTGTTTATTTTGATGTTGTTATGGCTTCAACTCCATTGGATATTAATATTTTAGTTGTTCCAAATGATTTTACTACCCATTGTGCTTCTTATAAATTGGTTTGACACTAATGTTTCAGACGCAAAAATTGATTTGTTCATGATTCTGTAATACTATATCTGTCTATAAGGTTACTACAAAGGTGAGGTGGAAGGAAGTGTTTTATGTTACAGTATTTCAGATTATCATTATAAGATTCCAATTTCTTGTATTGAATCTTAAAAAATAAAAGAATTAATTTGTAATGCAGTTTTGTTTATAGACTAAGAAACCGGTAAATAAATAGTAAATGTAGCACCAATATTGATTTCTCCTTTGGCAAAAATAAATCCCTGATGATTATCAACAATCTTTTTGCATATGGAAAGCCCAACACCTGTACCTGAATATTCTTTTTTATTATGAAGTCTGCTAAATAATTGGAATATTTGATCTGTATATTTCTGGTCAAAACCAATACCATTATCAGTAAAAGTAATTTTATGGTATAAACTTTTAGTTGCTTTTATTAAATCAGGCTCCTCATCAGCTTTCACTTTTGAATAGTTTATTTTAATAATTGGCACCGTTTCTTCTTGGCTGTATTTTAAGGAATTACTTAATAAATTTGAAAATAATTGCTGTATCTGAAATTCAATTACCGTTACCTTTGGCAAGGTATCAATTGTAATTTGTGCTTTTTTTTCTAAAATAATTTCAGCCATATCCTGTTTGGCATTTTCAAAAAGAGTATTTAAATCTGAACTAATAAACTCTTTATCAGGCTTATTAGTTCTTGAAAACTGAAGCAAATCATCTATTAATAAACGCATCCTTGTGGCTGCTGATTTAATGCGGTCTAAATATTGACGTCCTGAATCTGAAAATTTATTACCTTCCTTTTCTTCTAACCTAGAAATAAAGGTTTGTATTTTTCTTAAAGGTTCTTGCAAATCATGACTGGCGGCATAGTTAAAAGCTGAAAGCTCCTTGTTATTTCGTTCTAGTTTTAAATTATGTTCTTCAAGTTTTAAGATGTTTTCTATCTCATAAGAAACATCGCTGGTATTTCCTATTAATCTTTTTTGTCCGTTATCACTATAAAAAGATTTTGCATAAGTTTTTAGATATTTTATTGAACCGTTTCTTTGAATAATCCTGTAATTTGTAATAGGCAACTCTTCAACAGTAATCATTTTATCTAAATCTTTAGAAAATTTTTCCACGTCTTCTGGGTGAACAAATTTTAAAAAATTATCAAAAGTAGCTTCAAAAGATTGCGGTTCTTCTCCTAAAAGGCGATACAGATTGTCTGAATAAGCAAACATATTAGACTCAATATGCCATATCCAGTTACCATGTTTGCCAATAATTTCGGATTGATTTGTAGCTTCTTTAAAGATTAATAACTGGTCGTTTTTTACTTTTATGTGTTTTAAATCAATACTAATCTTATTGTAGGCTATAATTATGAATATAAGTGTAACCAATAAAACTGAATAAAAAAACAAAGGTGTAAATTGTGAATCACTCTGATAATCTTCTTGCCGGACATTAAGTAGTTTATTTTCTAAATCGAACATAGTTTTAGACTGACGCCTGATACTATCAATTATTATTTTCTCTTTAAAATAAAGCGATCTAAAGGCTTCGGTATTTGTTTCGTCATTTTTAACAAAAACATTCGATTTATAGAAGTTAGAGAAAAGGCTATCGGTTAATATATTTAAAACCTTTAAGTTTTCCAGTTGCTCTGAATTTTCTTTGACCAGGCCTTTTAGTTTTAAAAAAGAACTATTAACCTTTTCACTTGCATTTAAATAAGGCCTTAAATATAAAGTATCTTTTGTTGCAATATAATTTCTATATCCGCTTTCAGCATCTCTTAAATAAGAAATTATATGCTCTAATTCAACATTAACTTTATAAGTTTTAACAACTACTTCTGTAGAGTCTTTCAGATTAGCAATGTGTTTGTATGTAAAGCCTCCTATTAAAAGAATGACAAACAAACTCAATAAAAGTATGCTTCTTAAAAATGATGTTGATTCAAACAAATATTTCTTTTTCATTAGACTCGCAATAAAAAGTTGTCCTTATTCAAACTGTTAGTGTGATATTGCCAATTAATAGACACTACTTCTGAAAGTACTTTTTTAAGATTTTTAAAGTCCGCTGGTTTTTTTATGTAAATATTGGCCCCTAACACAAATGTTTTTTCAATATCTTCTTCTGATGCTGAGGTTGAATAAATAGCGATAGCTATTCCAGACATTTTATCATTGGCTTTAATTTCTGATAAACATTCCAGTCCGGTTTTTTTTGGCATATTTAAATCCAGAAAAAGGACTTCTGGCATCACGGCTTTATCAGTATTTAAATAATTCATAAGTTCTTCACCGTCTTTAAACGTGTTGACTTTTGTGTTGATTTTTAATTCATCAAATGCATCTGTAAAAAAAAGGATGTCATCTTCATCATCATCTGCAAGAATTATGTGGATGTAGTCGGTATGCATATACTAATTGGTTTTTTGTTGGGCAATTTTCCTTCTTTTAAAAATAATCCGTTGAAAAGCTGATGGGGTAATACCTGTTGTATTTTTAAACTGTGTACTTAAATGTGCAACGCTCGAATAATTGAGTCTAAAGGCAATTTCGGTTAAATTTAGATCTGTATTTAATAGGAGCTGTTTTGAATATTCTATTTTTTGAATGATAATAAAGTTTTCAATGGACGAATACGTAATTTCTGAAAACAAATTGGAAAGATACCCATAACTGTGTCCCAGTTTTTCAGATAAATACACCGAACTTTTAACATTCACATTGGTCTCTTCATTAAAAACCATATCTATTATGACGTCTTTAATTTTTTGAACCAGAATACCTTTCTGACTTTCAACTATTTCAATACCATAGTCATTTAATGAATCATTTAGTGCAATGGATTCTTCTGGTGTCAATTTTTTTTAGGAGTTCAACCTCACCAAAACCTAAAATTTTATATTCTAAGTTGAGCTCATTAAACTTAGACTCCACTACCTTTTTACTAACGGTATTAAAATTAAATTTTAAAAATAATTTCATATAAGAACAGGTTAACTTTTATTAATAGGCTGACATGTAAAGGTAGTGAAGGGTTTTCTATAAATGGGCGTTTATTAAAAATTTAACCAGTTAAAAATAAGCACCCAAAAATGAAACACAAAAAACTATGCCTGTTTCATTTTTCTTATTTTTCTCCATGCTTTTAGTCTATTTCTAACAGTGCTTTGTAAGTGTTTATCAATTGGCTCCCCCATTAAAAATCCGTAGGGGTGATATCCTGGTATATTATCAAAAATAATTTTTAATGCAGCTGTAATTGGCAAGGCCACAATCATTCCTTCAATACCCCAAAGCATTGAAAAGATGATCAGTGACAGAATAGACATAAAAGAATTGATACTTACTTTAGATCCTGTAATTTTTGGAGTAATAAAATTACCTTCCAAAAATTGTATAAAACCAAATATGGCAATAACCCCAAAAGCATACCACGCACTGTCTTTAGTAGCCAGTGCAATGATGGCCGGAATTAGAGAACCAATTATAATGCCTATGTAAGGAATTAATAATAAAATAGCCGCCAGAAAACCAAAAAAAATAGGATTTGTAATACCTAATATTAAAAGCCCGATGGTGTTAAGCATGCCTACAATAAAGATAACCTTTAGAAGCCCCAGTAAATAATTTTGTTGAATATTATAGACTTTTCTAATCATTCTATTTAAAAACACTTTTGGCCTATTTCTGAACAATTTATAACAAAAGGCTTTAAAAAAGCGTCTATAATATAAAAAGAAAAACAGATAAATTGGTATTAAAACAAAGTAGCTAAACAAAAAACCAGACTGGTAAATAAGCCCTCCAATTTTATCAAAGTGACCTTTTAATAAACTTTCCATTCGCAAATCTTTTGTGAATAAAGAGCTTCTTCTGCTTATGCCCAAAGTATCATAAGTAAATTCTATAAAGTTGTAGTAAAGAGTAGTTAATTTTGCAATATAATTTTCGCCGTTATTGATTAAGGCATTAAGTCTATAAAAAATTATAATACCCAATAAGGCAATGACACTAAAAATGATTGTTATGGAGCATAAAGAAGCCAATAAGCGATGGCATCTCCATTTTTTTTCTAAAAAATCTTGAATCGGAAATATCATGATCGCCAATATGATGGCATATAATAAAGGCATCAATAGCGGCTTTAATATATATAATACAAAAATGATAGCAATAAGTGAAAATAAACCAAAAGAATTATTGTAATTTAAAGTTTTAGTATTCATTGGTGAAGCGGGTTGTTTGTGAAAAAAATTCTGCCTTACTAACTTTCATAGTAATTCACTAACCAACCAACTAAATTAATTACTCGAATTTAAATCAGTTTTCGGGCAGAGTGTTTTTTGTTGATTTGAAATTATTTGGTTACAACCTATAATAACTTCTTATTAGACAACATATTGATTACATTTTTAATGTGAATATCAAACCTCTTTTTAACATGTTTCCTATTGTAGTTTAAGTAGTATGTTTAAATATTTTATTTGCTTTTTTTCCTAAAAAGACCTGCAAAAAGCAACACTAAACCTAACCCAATGATAATATAAGAGTTCTTGTTATCTTGCGTTTTAATAACATCTAAAGAACCTATGCTAACAACAGCCTCTGGGGCAATAAAAGTATATATTCCATATCCTAATAAAACCGCACCTGCTACTACGAATATCATTTTAATTGAGTTGTTCATCATTATTATATTTTCATTTTTAACTAATCTGAATACTTTACAAATAGTAAATATTCTAATCAAGATACAAAGATAGGTTCAGAGCTAACTTTTTGCATTACATAATTATTTCTGATTGTTATATAATTGATAGGAAGGTAAGTAAAGAGAATTACAACCTATCTTATCGGTTCGCTATATTTGTAATGCACGATATCCTGTTGGTCTCAATGAACATGCAGAATTGACCGACCTATTAAGTTACAGACGATGACTTTTTCATTTATGAAACACTATTTCATAGATCTAAAAAATATTTAGCTGAAAATTTTACGAAAAAAGATTGGAATAGCTGACGAAATGACCGTAATTTTAAAACAAATCCAAATGATTGGAATTTTGAAAAATACTGATGCGAACATCGTAAAAAATAATACTTAGTTTAGTGCTTAATCAAGGGTTAGTGTCGCTTTGCCAGCTTTTTAGTTTCCTTCGGAAAATCCTCGCACACAAAACCGTACTATTTTTATAAATAAACGTTGTAAAACATTAAATAAAAAAATATGGATAAATTCATAAAAATATTAACGAGTAGTTCAATTATTATTAATCGAATTGCTTTTCTATTAGATCAAAGGAATATCGCAACACTTATCAAAGACAACGTTGAATCTGCAAGATTGGCTGGTTTTGGAACCACACAAAATGACGTAGAATTATATGTGCACAATTCTGACTTTGAAAGTGCTCAAAAGATTATAAAGGAATTTAATAAAGAAAATGCCTTATAAATATTACAAATAGGTTTTGCAACAAAAATAATCAATTGTAACTTACAGGGATTGGTGTTTTTTAGGATTTTGGACATTAAAAAAAGTAAAAGTTGCAACTGCTTTTAAACGGACTGTTGTGCCTCATTATGACCAATCAATAGCCAAATAATAAAATTAATTATGAAAATTAGACAAAAAATGAAAAGTATTATCACAACAATTGTTTTTACAGGAATATTGATTTCTTGTAATTCATCAGACAAGACTAAAAACACATTACATGAATCCTCTATGATAGAAACTGCATTGGACAGTTCATCAAATGATGTCATAAAACAATTAAAGCCTATTGATACCGATGAAGCTTTAATTGCAACAGCATTAATGGCTGCTCCTGCAGAAAGCAGATCGAGATGTAAAGTTATTGGATATAATATGGCTGGTGAATTTGTGACGCTGAGAGAAGGGGATAATCAATTTATTGTTCTGGCAGACAATCCTAATCAGGATGGATTTAATGCCGCATGTTATCATAAAGACCTTGAACCCTTTATGGCAAGAGGAAGAGCCTTGAGAGAGGAAGGAAAGACTGGACAAGAAATTTTTGCTATCCGTGAAGCCGAAATGAAATCGGGTCAAATTAAAATAACTCCTGGATCGACTTTGCACATCTACTACGGAGCAAAAACGGTGTATAACCCAGAATCCTCAAAAGTTGAGGGTGCTCAACTACGCTATGTGGTTTATTTGCCATGGGCCACATCAGAATCTACTGGTTTACCAAAAACCCCAATGGCTCCAAACCACCCTTGGATTATGAATCCCGGAACACATAGGGCGCATATAATGATTTCACCTTTACCAGAAGATAGAGAGTAACCTAAATAAAAATACTAAATAAATGATATTGCAGATAGAAAAAACCGAAAGCACAACATATTGTATAATTAATTGCTAGCGCAAGCTTACCTGCTTAAATTACTATGACCGTTCGCTTCGCTCATGTCTTATGGATTTTCTAATAGGTTTGTATTTGCTAAATTAATTGCTTAAATACGCAACGAAATCAGACACAAAACCGTTGTGCTCAAGCTAAAGATTCAAATTAAATTGAAAAAAAACTTTAGAATATAAAACCAGATAGTCCTAGATGGTATTACAATATAAAATATTCTAATAAATTCACCACACCCACCAAGGGGCAGAAGATTGCTCCATGTATAACCAAAAGTCAAAAAAACAATGTGCTATAATCGCAGGCCATAAAGATCCTGTGATATGACGCGAATAACCCAAAATTAGTCCCGCCAAAAAAGTATATCCAAATAATTCTAATGCGCTGTTGTTAAGGTGTTGTAAAGGAAAAACAAACAATAGTGCTTTGTAGCCAGCATGAGAAACAGACGCCAATATGATGGCTCCTTTTTGGTTCCATTGTTGCGCTCCTCCCTGTACAAATCCCCTAAAAACCACTTCTTCAACAAAACCGATAAGGACAGCAACTATGACAAATCCACCGATCTTTGATGGTACCGCTGATAAGCCATCTTCGATTCGTGAATAAATGGCAAGTGCCAAGGATAAAATGACTGGAACCAAAATCCAGTTGAGGGACTTCTTAAAACGCCATAAAGAGGGCGAAAAAACGGATTCAGGGATGTCTCTATGGATAGTATATATCCAGAAACCTGCCAATACCAAAGAAAATAAGACAATTGTTTTTAAAGGAAAATCAAAATTGATAAACAAAGAAAAAAACCATAAAGCCCCAGTAAGAGCAAGGGATTGATATGGGATGTTTTTAGATTTTTCAATCATTGACCCCTATGGGTTTTAAGCTTTAAAAAATAAAACCAGAGACCTGCTAAAGGAATGATAAGCAATAACCAACCTGAGCCCAAGCAAGCTCCCGAATTCGGAACAATGATCGTGTTTGGCAATGCCATCTTTATTTTAACCACATTAACGGAATCCTTTAAAAAATCATCAGAAAGAGAAAGGTAACGAAGATGATCCAAATTATGCAGCGTTGAATCTTGCCCCACTTTACCTATAACAGTAAGGTATTTTAAGTTTTTAAAATCTTTGAAATTGCTGTAATCCAATAGGCTATCGTTATTTCCAAATTCAAGATATTCCAATTCAGGAAAAGAATCCTGAAACACTTTGGGATTTTGCCCCATAAAAGGATCATCGGTCGGATAAAGGGAAAGCCATTTAAGTTTGTTTTTCTTAAAAATACTAGAATAGGAAATTCCATCCTTGCCTAGTCCCAAATGTAGTGACTTAAGATGGGGATGATGTCCATAAATATCATTGAGGATTAAGCTATCCGTCTCAATGTAAAGATTCTGTAGATTTTTCAACTTATCTAATAAAGTCCAATCTATATTTTTCCCTTCGATACCAATAATTTTTAAACTTTCTAAATCAGGGTTTTCTCTAAAAAAATCAGAACCTATGGAAGTACTGTCTTCACTATTAAAAAGAATGACCTCTTTCAAGTTAGGAAGGTGAGGAATGTAACCATCTCTTTTTTTTGGAAGGGTAATAAAGAGGGTTTCTAAAGAAGGAAATTTTGCGAGATTGGAAAAGGAAATAGAATCTGTTTCATTCAGAATGAATAACGCCCTAGGTTGAAAATAATGGGAAAGCCAAAGTAAATCCTGATTTAAGAGGGCTACAGAGTCATTTTCAGAATAAATTATGTCGACTGCTGGGTTTAGTAGGGCCATTTTTTTTAAATATGGCCTAATAGAATCCCAAATAGGCTTCTCAAATTGGATGGTTCGCAGATGGGAAATTTCTTCTGTTGAAAGTTGGTTAAAAAAAGATAGTGGCGGACTATCTGTTGAAATGGAGATTGCGGTTAAATCCCCATTGATATACAGTAATGAATCTAATTGGTTGACATGTAGAGTGTCCGGTAAATCACTACTTACAGAGAAAAAAAAATTATCGGAGGAAAGCCAATCGCCGTTGCGTGTCAACATGCTAACAAAACCAAGGCTATCCAATGCAGAAAAACTCGGGCCATTGTTTAGAAATCGTCCAACGTCTAATCCTTTAATAGTAATCACTCGGATTTCGTCTTCCTCTTCTTTTACTTTGCATTGCCATAGCATGAGTATGATAATGAAAAGAATAAACGGACTAATGTTTTTTCTATTTAACCTAAGTATTCTCAAGAATTTTTCCTTTAAGTCTACTTAAATATACGAAATAAAGCGTTAAACACGCAACTAATTATGCACGAACACGTAGTACCTAATTTAAGAAATGAACATTTTCCCAACCAAAGAACAGGAATTTAAGCTAATTGATAAAAAAGCAGAAACACTATATCGATTAAATCGGAAAGGGAAAGTCTGAAAATCTGACTTCTCAGTTTACCGAAAAATCTTTTCGTAGAATGATAAACGGAAATGAATTTAAAGTAATCTCTTCCTTAATCGAAAAAGGAGCTTTTTGTGTAATGACTGGTAAAATAAACTCTGAAAACGTAATCGTAAAAGTTGAAACATATAAAGTTTTTGAAATTTTATTAAGTATTTTTCTTTGCTTTCCAGTAGTCGGAATGATTGTTCTTATTTTGAGAAATGCACAAGAATTTCTGCCAATTCTGATTTTGGTTATGATTGGACAAATTTTAATAATTAGATATGTTTTTATAGGACTTGCTTTTAGGTTTTTATCAGAAGACTTTCTGAATAGACTACCTGATGTATTAGATTTTGAATGGAAAAAAAATAGGTGCAACACTATAAAATTAATGCTCAGATCAGTCTTAATCAAAGGTTATTCCCGTTTTGCTAGTTTCTGATTTTCCATCCGAAAATCCTCACACACAAAACCGTACTATTCTTATACATAAACGTTAGCAATTATTTCTAAATCGATAAGAAATGACAGAAGTCCTTTTATCATTTTTTTCTTTAGTAACAGTGAATCCCAAGAAATATCTGCAGGAAAATTAAAGAATTCCTTCGTAGAATGAAATTTTGGTGTTGCCTATATAGCTGAAGATGATTTCATTTTTCCCGGAACTTTAGTCCTTTGGGGAAGAACATATATCGATGAAAATCATTTCATTTTTGAATGCGAAGCGGGATTTGCGCTGCCATCACTTGTTACTGGTAAATTGGGGATAGTTAAAAAGTTTAATAATACTAAAGTAACCATCGGAGTAAGACCATTCCCATTTAATCTCTACTTGCAATCTAGTTTTACGAAAGCGAAAAAAGGATATTGGATTACCTCTATTGAATTTAACCCACTTAATTCCGATACATTATTATCAGTTGGATCAAAAGCGATTTTGAATTTTGGATACAGATGGAATATACTTAAGAATAAGTAGTTAAACATTTTGTGTCTCATATTCTAGTTTGCCAGGTTGCGGTGATGATTTATACTTAATAATACACATCTGGCAAATTCTCAAATCATTGTTACTTAAATTTATTATCTTTTCCTTCTGCAAAGCAGAACTGCATTTAGCAGGTCATTATAAGCAAATAAATTTAATCACTTAGTATGAATTAACTGATTTAAATATGAACAAAAAAAACCAACCTTCATTCCTTGGATACTTGCATAGTTTCAGGGGGTTTGCCATTCTAAATATTATTTTCATTCATGCCTTTGCATATGCCTTATTTCAATATAACAACAATAGTTTTGACTTAAAAGACCCTTTTTACATAAGCAATGAACTCCTTTTTCATAACAGCACTATTTATTTTGCCGTTATATCTGGTATACTTTTCTCCGTTGTTTTAAAAAGTAAAGGGTATAAAAGATTTTACAGCAGTAAGCTTAAAAATGTGTTGTTACCTTATCTTTTTTTAACACTTTTGTTTTCCATATTCAACCCTATATTCAACCCACCAATCTTCAAACCTTTTGCGCTGCAGCCAGATTTTATCGCTTATCTAAATGCAGCATTTAACAATTTCATATTCGGCACTGCACAGTTTCCGTACTGGTATATACCTATCTTAATATTTTTATATCTAGTAACACCTATTTTGGATTATTTAATGAATATTAAAAAATGGGGGACACTGTTAATGTTGGTTATTATTGCATTGCCGTTAGCCATATCAAGGGTAGAAGTT
>DATCZQ010000200.1:0-30960 GCA_036525815.1 Yeosuana sp.
ACGGTGTTATTTCAAATGAAGAAGGCTATTTTACCTTAATTGAATACAAAGACAAAAATGAAATAACCATTTCGTGTTTAGGTTATAAGAATAAAAACCTGACTATTCAAGAGATTAAATCTTTAAATTTTTTAATTTCTCTTGAAGAATCTGTAAATGAACTCAACACAGTTTATGTCAGTAACAAAAGACCAAATGCCGATTCTATAATGGCAAGAGTCAGACAAAATATTTCTAAGAATTATGACACAAAATTATATAAGCACGAGATTTTTTTTAGAGAAACTGCTTTTATGGATTTTGATAAATTAGATTTTAAAATTGAAAAATCATCCCACGTTAAAAAGAAAAATCTAGAATCTGCCAATAATAGTCTGGATTCACTTTCAAAAGCAGTAGTGCAAAGCAAAGCAAAACATTTTAAAGATTTTAAGGCTGATTTATTTGTTAATGATTCCTCTGATTCAAAAATAAAAGTTTATAAGGCTGCGGAACTTGTTGACCAAAAAAACAATCTATCAATAGAAGAAGTTCAAAGTAGAGCACAGCATGTTATCCTAAAATACCTAGATACCACTTTAACTTATAAGCTTAAAACAGGCTTATTTAAAATTGAAGATTCTTTATCACTTAAAGATGAGGACAGGAAAGAACACAATAAAAACGAATATGAAGTTAAAGAGTTGAATGGGCAAGCAAATAACTTATTAAAACGTTCTCAGTTTTATGAAAATTCTCTGCTTTCAAAAATAGTAGATGCCGATTTGTATGAATACAGTTTTGTAGATGTCTCCTATTTTAATAATGAACTTATTTATATCATTAATTACAAGCCAAAAAGGTCGAAATCTAAATACACTGGTAAACTTTTTATTGCAGATAACACGTATGCAATAACTAAAGTAGATTTTGAATTCGCCGATGGCAAACGCGGTAACAAGATTAATTTAAAATTAATTTTGGGTGTTAAGTACATTGAAAACGTGCATAAAGGAACAGTAATTTATCAAGAAGATGCCTTAAAAAAATATCAACCACAATATATAAAATATGAAGAGGGACGCTATTTTTATGTAAGCAGACCTTTAAAATTTATTGAAAACAGCCCAGAAAAAATCAAAACTAGTTTTGATTTCACTATTGAAGGCAACATTATCACCAAACAGGAATTATTACTCACTTCTAACACAAAAATCAGTTTTGATTTATTTAATAAACTAACTGAAGAAAAAGCGGTTCCTTATGTTAAGTTAAATAAATATGATTCCACCATCTGGGGTCAGGATAAAACCATTGAACCATTAACTGAGATGAAGGAGTTTAAAGGATCTGATTGATAATTTATTTATTAAAATCTTCACAAATTTATTGCATTAAATTTAGGTTTTAGATTAAATATTAACATTCACAATTAAGCATCATTTTTTAAATTATAATAACAATTATTTAAAGTTTTTAAAAATTTAAAGTTTCTTTACATTATATTTAACATTAACTAATCCAAAAATATAATATACATGAAACACATTTGCTTTATAATGCTGGTCATATTTGGCATTAATTTTTCGCTTGCACAAAATGTAACAGGAACCATTTCTGATGATTCCGGAGCACCAATTGCCGGGGTAAACGTTATAGAAAAAGGTACAGCTACAGGAGTTGTATCTGATTTTGACGGAAAATATTCCATCTCTGTTGGACCAACAGCAACGCTTATCTTTAGTTATGTTGGATATAATTCCATAACTATTGACGTAAATAATCAGACGACCATAAATGTCACCATGCAAGAAGGTGTCAGTTTAGATGAAGTTGTATTGGTAGGTTCTCGTAGCCCAAAACGAACTGCTATAGATACAGCCGTTGCTATTGACGTGATTGATGTAGCTGAAGTTACAACTCAGGTTGGTAAAGTTGAAATTAATGAAATGCTTCAATATGCAGCACCTTCTTTTAATGCCAACAAACAAACGGGTTCAGATGGAGCTGATCACGTAGACCCTGCTTCATTAAGAGGTATGGGACCAGACCAGACCTTAGTTTTAATCAATGGAAAACGCAGACATCAGTCCTCATTAATAAACATTTTTGGAACGAGAGGTAGAGGAAACACGGGAACCGATTTAAATGCTATTCCAGCAACTTCAATTAAAAGAATAGAAATATTAAGAGATGGTGCTTCTGCGCAATATGGCTCTGATGCCATTGCCGGTGTCATTAATATTGTTTTAAAAGATAATGTTGATAATTTAACAGGAAGCGTCAGTTATGGAGCCTATAGCACCAATGCCGAAGGTGATTTTGGAACAGATCCTTATGGCTTGTGGAATACTGATGGGTACCGACTAGATACTAAAAAAGATGGTAATGCTATTGGAAAAGACAAAAACTTTGACGGAGGTTCTGTTAAGGTTGCAGCCAATTATGGATTTGAAATAGGCAAAGGCGGATATGCTAACTTTACTACAGAATTTTTAAATAAGAATAAAACGCTGCGTCCTGGTTTTGAATTCAGAAAAGGTTTTGGTGAAGCGGCTATTGAAGGTTTTAATTTCTTTGGTAATTTAGCGATTCCGGTTTCTGATAAAACAGAGATATATGCTTTTGGAGGAAGAAATTACAGAGATACTGATGCTTATGCGTTCACCAGAAATAATCCAACAGCAAGAAATGTGGTGAGTATTTATCCTGACGGTTTTACTCCGAGAATCACTTCTATCATTGTAGATAAGTCTTTCTCAGCAGGAGTAAGAACGGAAACAGCCAGTGGATGGAAAATTGATATCAGTAATACTTATGGAATAAACGATTTCCATTATTATATAAAAGGCACGCTTAATGCCTCTTTAGAAGAGACTTCACCAACTGATTTTGATGCCGGTGGCCATAGTCTGGCTCAAAACACGGTTAATTTTGATTTTTCAAAATACTATGATGATGTTTTAAGTGGCATGAATTTAGCCTTTGGTGCAGAATACAGAACCGAGCAGTTTATGATTTATGCTGGTGAAGAAGGTTCATATGGCACCTATTCAGATAGAGGTATTTTAATTACAGACCCTAGTATTCAAGATCAGCCGACAGATCCTATAACAGGTGATTTAAGACCAGGTGGCTCTCAAGGATTCCCGGGTTATGGACCTGCTAATGAAGTTGCAAGAAGTCGTAGCAATTTATCTTTATATGCCGATGCAGAATTTGATTTATCCGAGACTTTCTTAGTAAGTGCGGCGGCCCGTTTTGAAAACTTTAGTGATTTTGGAAGTACCCTTAACGGAAAATTAGCGGCACGTATAAAAGCTTCTGATAATTTTAACATTAGAGGATCTGTAAGTTCAGGATTCAGAGCGCCCTCATTAGCTCAAATTTACTACAATTTAAAATTTACAAACTTCGTAGGCGGACAAGCTTTAGAATCATTATTATCTCCTAATAACAGTCCGGTAACGGCGTCATTTGGTATTGGGCCTTTAAAAGAAGAAAAAGCTTTTAACGCTGCCTTAGGTTTTACTAGTTCTTTTGGTGATTTTACAGCAACTATTGATGGTTACTATATCGCAGTTCAAGACAGAATTGTATTAACAGGAAATTTTGATGCGCCACAGATACCTAATGTAGAGGCGGCTCAATTTTTCGCCAATGGTGCTGATACCAAAACTACTGGTATAGATATTATATTAGCCTATAAAACCAAACTAGATGGTGACAGCTCTTTTGGAGCCACCTTTTTAGGGAACTTTAATGATATGAAAATTGATAAAGTAAAAAATGGCAGTTTAGATGAACAAACCTTTTTCGGTGAACGTGACAAAGCCTTTTTATTGACATCGGCTCCAAAAAGTAAATTAAGTTTAAACCTAAATTATAATAGAGGTTGGTTTGATACTGGTTTAACTTTCACCAGATTTAGTGATGTAGAATTATTAGATTATCAGATGTATGAAGACACCGCTGATTATGGCGGTTTAGCTCAACAAGTTGCAGCGGCAACCGATGCCTATGGAGCTAAAGTAGTTACAGACTTAAATTTAGGATTTAAACTTTCAAATAGTTTAAAACTGAATGTAGGAAGCAATAATTTATTCAACGTTTATCCAGATCAACAAGATGATTGGACAGAAGCTGGTGGTTATTGGGATTCAGTTCAAATGGGATTCAGTGGTGCTTACTACTACGCAAGACTTAATTACAACTTCTAATTTAGAAATATTTTAATAAAAAAAAAGCCGGGCTGATCAGCCCGGTTTTTTTTATCCAACATTTTTATAAATAATGCTTCTGGAAGGAAGCATTATTTGGCTTTTACAATATTTCTATTTTGTAGCTCGTAATAACCTGTCATTAATAGATTTACCTAGCCCATAATCTGGAAATACCTCAGCTACAATCATATCTAAATTCAAGGCATCTAATTTGTGAAGTGTACTATATAATTTTGAGGCTGCTTCATTTAAATCTCCTGATTTTGATAAAACTTCTAAGGTTTCGATATTTGATAAATGTATTGTTTCTGAGAATCTTATGACTCCTATCTTTTTATTTCTATGTTCTTGAATAAATGATTCTACATTTTCTACCAAATATGTTTTAGTTTTTGGAGCATAATGCCGCTCTAACATTCCCGGAGCTTCTGGTGCTATTTCCTTCTTATTTTTAATTTTAACCTCCCCAATTACATCACAAATGTCCTCTACTGAAATAGACCCTAGTCTGTAAAGTACAGGCTCATTATTTTCAAATCCAATTATCGTTGACTCTATGCCTTTTTTACAGTCTCCACCTTCAAGAACCATTAATAGGCTATTCTTAAAATATCCTTCTACATGTGTAGCCTTAGTAGGGCTTATAAAACCAAATGGATTGGCACTTGGCGCTGCCAAAGGAAAAGGCAATTCTTTTAACAAACTTAAAGTAACAGGATGATTGGGTATGCGAATAGCAACAGTATCTTTTCCGGCAGTTATTAAATCCGGGATATTAGCCTTTTTTTTTAAAACTAAAGTTAAAGGCCCTGGCCAAAAAGCCTTAGCCAATTTTTTTGCCTTTAAAGGAAATTCACTAACCAGTTCTTCTGCTTTTTCTAAAGAGGGCACATGAACAATTAAAGGATTAAATAAAGGACGTCGTTTAATCTCAAAAATTTTACGAATGGCCTTTTCACTGTATATATTAGCTGCTAAACCATAAACGGTCTCTGTTGGTATGGCAACAACATCCTCGTTATTTAATATTTGAACTGCTTTGGTAATATCTTTAGAAATGATCGTCATATTTTTTTTACTGAAACAAAAAACCCCGAGCAAAACACTCAGGATTAATTATTAATCTAAATTTTATATTAATCTTCTGGGTGCATAAAACGTTGTTTTGCTAACAATTGCTCTTCAGTTTCTACATGAGATTCATCAGGAACACAACAATCAACAGGACAAACAGCTGCACACTGTGGCTCATCATGAAAACCTTTACATTCTGTACATTTATCTGGTACAATGTAGTAAACCTCATCACTTATTGGTTCTTGCGCTTCATCTGCATCAACCTCAGCGCCATTTGTTAAAACTACTTTTCCTTTCAAACTGGTGCCATCATTATAACGCCAGTCATCAGAAGCTTCATATATCGCAGTATTTGGGCATTCTGGTTCACAAGCACCACAATTTATACATTCATCTGTTATTATAATTGCCATAGCATTTTCTTTTTCTAAATTTGCAATGGCTAAAATAAAACCAAAACCATTCATAACCAAATACAGAATGCATTTACAACAAAGAATTAACGCTTTTGTAAAATTAGGAGATTTTTTAAGTCAATTTTCTAATGAAGTAATTCAAAAAAAGAATACTATTGAACACAATGAGTTGTTTTTTGAAGGATTTAAGCATCAATTAAAACTGGCAGAAGAAAATAATGGATGGTTTTCGAAAGAAAATATGGCATTTGCCATTAGTGGATGGGCAAGTTCTTTAACTTTTGAAAATCTGAACAAATGGTTATCTTCGTATAACATCTCAACAAATAAACCTAAAATGGTAGCCATTATTATGGCAGGTAACATTCCATTGGTAGGATTCCATGATTTTTTATCAGTTTTAATAAGTGGCCATCATGCTTTAATTAAGCAATCATCAAATGATAAGTATCTCCTTCCCTATTTGGCTAAATATTTAGAATATGTAGAGCCAGAATTTAAAGGAACTATCCATTTTACAGAAAAGAAACTTGAAAATTTTGAGGCCGTTATTGCCACAGGCAGCAACAATACAGCTCGTTATTTTGAATATTACTTTAAAGGCAAACCTTCCATCATTAGGAATAACAGAAATTCTGTGGCTGTTCTAAATGGCCAAGAAATTTTAGAAGACATGCAAGCACTTTCTGAAGATATCTTCAGATATTATGGTTTAGGCTGCAGAAATGTTTCAAAGTTATATGTGCCTAAAAACTATAATTTTGATTTATTCTTTCAAGGAATTTATCACTGGCATCCAATCATTGATAAGGCAAAATATGCTAATAATTATGATTACAATAAAGCCGTTTATTTGATGAGTGAATTTGATATGCTTGAAAATGGTTTTTTAATGATAAAAGAAGATGCAAGTGCTGTTTCACCAATAGCAACCGTTTTTTATGAATATTATGACAATTATTCACAATTGAAGTCAAAATTAGAACAAGAAAAAGAGTCAATTCAGTGTATTGTTTCCAATGGATTTATTAAAAGTGAAATCGCATTTGGCATGACTCAAAAACCTCAACTTTGGGATTATGCGGATGACGTCGATTCTATTGAATTTTTGTTAGGAATTTGACTAAAAAATTATGGAATTTATAACATTTAATCCTCATTTTATTTGGAACTTTGCAGCTTAAAATTTTTATAAAAAATGAAAAAACATAACTTTAGTGCAGGGCCAAGTATTTTACCTCAAGAAGTTTTACTTAAGGCCTCTCATGCCGTCATAGATTTCAATAATGAAGGCTTATCTTTATTAGAAATATCACACAGAAGTAAATCATTTGTTGATGTGATGGAAAAAGCAAGAGCATTAGTTTTAGAACTTTTAGGATTAGAAGGCAAAGGCTATAAAGCACTGTTTTTGCAAGGTGGGGCAAGCACTCAGTTTTTAATGGTTGCTATGAATCTTTTAGAAAAAAGAGCGGGTTATTTAAATACCGGTACCTGGAGTGCTAAAGCGATTAAAGAAGCACAGATTTTAGATGATATTTATGAAGTAGCCTCTTCCAAAGAAGCTAACTATAATTATATACCAAAAGGTTATGATATCCCTGAAGATTATGATTATTTCCATTGTACTTCAAATAACACCATTTTTGGAACCCAAATAAAATCATTTCCAAACTCACCAATTCCTATGGTTTGTGATATGAGTAGTGATATTTTTTCTCGTGTTTTAGATTTTTCAAAGTTTGATTTAATTTATGCAGGTGCTCAAAAAAATATGGGACCAGCTGGAACTACTCTAGTAGTTATTAAAGAGGATATTTTAGGAAAAGTGTCTCGTAAAATTCCTTCTATAATGGATTATAAATTACATATTGCCAACGGAAGTATGTTTAACACGCCTCCCGTTTTTGCAGTATACACGTCCATGTTAACATTAGAATGGATCAAGAATTTAGGTGGTATTGCTAAAATTGAAGAGATGAATGAGAAAAAGGCAAGAGTCATGTATTCTGAAATTGATTTAAACCCATTATTTAATGGATTTGCGACTAAAGAAGACCGCTCATTTATGAATGCTACTTTTACCCTTCAAAATGAAAACCTAAAAGAAACTTTTGAAACCATGCTAAAAGAAGCTGGAATAAGCGGATTAAATGGACATAGAAGCGTTGGTGGGTACAGAGCATCTATGTATAATGCATTGCCTCTAGACAGTGTTAAAGCACTTGTAGAAGTTATGAGTGAATTAGAAAGCAAGGCATAATAATAAATCGTCATTAAAAACTTAAACAGTCATTTCATATGAAGTAATGGAATCATAAAAAGATTACTAAATCATACTTCCGCGCAATGACAAAAAACTGAAATTAATTTTAAGTTGAATTGTTAATCGTTCTCTGAGCTATTAACTTTAAACTTTAAACTTTAAACTTATAGAATGAAAGTATTAGCAAACGATGGTATTTCACAAACCGGAAAAGAAGCTCTAGAAAAAGGTGGGTATGAAGTTATAACCACTACTGTAGCGCAAGAACAATTAATAAAATATATTAACGATAACGAAATTAGCGTTTTATTGGTAAGAAGTGCCACGACCGTTAGAAAGGATCTTATTGATGCCTGTCCAAGTATTAAAATTATTGGCCGTGGTGGTGTTGGTATGGATAATATTGATGTGGACTATGCAAAAAGTAAAGGTATTCATGTTATTAATACACCGGCATCTTCTTCGCATTCTGTTGCTGAATTAGTGTTTGCACATTTTTACGGACTTGCCAGATTTTTACATAACTCAAACAGAGATATGCCACTTGAGGGTGATGCTAATTTTAATAAATTAAAAAAGGCTTATGCTAAGGGGATAGAACTTAAAGGTAAAACTTTAGGCGTTTTAGGATTTGGCCGTATTGGTCAGGCAACTGCTAAAGTTGCTTTGGGTGCAGGAATGAAAGTCATTGCATTTGATCCCTATTTAGAGAAAGCTAATTTAGAATTAGAGTTTTTTGACGGTCAAAAAGTAAATTTTGAAATTAAAACCATTTCAAAACAAGAAGTTTTAAAACAAGCTGATTTTATCACCTTACATGTGCCTGCTCAAAAAGAGTATGTCATTGGAAATGATGAATTCAAAATGATGAAAGATGGTGTCATTATAGCAAACGCAGCACGTGGTGGTGTAATTGATGAAATAGCTCTTGTTAAGGCTATTGAAAGTGGAAAAGTTGCCGGTGCTGCCCTAGATGTGTTTGAAAAAGAACCCAAACCGGAAATTCAGTTGTTAATGAACGCTTCACTTTCACTTACACCGCATACTGGTGCAGCTACGAATGAAGCCCAAGATAGAATTGGAACAGAATTAGCTGAACAAATTATAAATATTCTTGGTTAAAATTTGTAGCCAAATTAAGAATTCTAGTCCTATATTTAATGTATAGGACTTTTTTTATACGTTAAAAATCAATTTTACAAACAATATTAATTAAGAATTATAAAGTCTGGAATAATTGATTTGTTAGAGAGTGGTCTAGTAAAATCCATTATTAGTGGTGTATCCAATCATACCCATCAGCCACAAAACAAAACGCAGGATGTTTTAACAATGGTCATACCTGTTTTATTTAATGCAATGAAATGACAGGTGTCAACCCCACAAGGGGCACAAAGTTTATTAAGTGCTTTAGGCAGTAAACATGATGGTAGTATAATAAATAATCTTGGAGGCTTAAATAAATATGGCTTTGGACTTAATATACTAAGTCATAGAGTAAAAATATGAGGTCATTTTTTAAACGGTTCAAAAAAAGATGAACTTCGTGGTTTACTTGGCGGGCCCTTCTGTTAGAAAATAATTATATTTATGCAAAGCGTCACACCAAAAAGTGTGACGCTTTTTTCTGTTAAAATATTATAAATTATTTATTTTCAGCATCTTTTTTTGTAAATTAAGTGAAGCATAAGTAGCATGAATTGCTATTGTTAAATATATACTGATGAAATCCTTTTTATTTTTTCTATTAATTCTCAGCCTCTCGATAAGATGCAACACAGCTAAAGTTACTAGTTCAAAAGATAATACATTAAACAATACCATATCAAACGACACTGTAAGAATTGCTAATGATGATTTAGAATATGAGATTATTATTTTTGAACCAGGTTTTCAAGTTTGGTTAACCTCTACAGCAAGACCTGAAGGCTATTATTCTCAAACCTTTTTAGAAAGCAGAAACATTATCTATGTCAACGAATGGAATAATAGAGTTTTACAACCTCAACGTTTCGATCCTAATTTATATGAAATGCAAATTGATTATCAACAAGGCATTGATTATGGATATGAAGTTAATTATAAACTCTATAATTATTTTATTTACTTCCAATTAAAATACAAACAGCAATTAGCAGGATTTGTTCCTAGAATTTGATTTGAAAATGGTATTTTTGTGGCATAATACCCTTCATGAAAAAATTTAAAGAGCACTGGAACATTAAACAAAATTGGCAACTAATTTTTCCATTTTTAGGTCTTCTCGTTTTAATATATTCTTCATATAAGTTAGCAAATGCATTAATTAATAACTCCAATTTATTGTGGGTTGTTCTCTTTGGTGTTGTTATTTTCTTTGTGCTTTTAGAATTTACTTTGTTTTTATTTAAAAAACTTAAGAATAAATGGAATCTTAAATATAAGTGGGAATTTATAAGTGTCTTCTTAGTGTTTGCCGTAACTGGTACATCTTCAATTTACATTGCAAGACCTGTTATAAAATTAATCGGAATTACTAAAGAAAACTTAAACCTCTTTGCCTATTGGGTTTTATATATTATTATTGGGTTTATTTTCTACCAAATATTGCTGGTGTTAATTGGGTGGCTATTTGGACAATTTGAGTTTTTCTGGAAATTTGAAAAAAAAATGTTACGTAGATTAGGGTTTAAACGATTTTTAGATTAGTGCACATTTTAAAGGAACATATCATTTTTAAGATTTTATCATTCACATTGGCTTTAGTGCTTCTTTTGCCTAGTGCTATAAAACTGTCCCATGCATTTAATCATTATAGACATGAAGTTTGCCTAGGTGAAAAAACAACTCACTTACATAAAACTGATCTTAATTGCAAATTCTATGATTTCAAGTTAACAAAGAATTACATTTTAAGTGAATTCAATTTTAATACTTCTGAAGCAAAAACACCCTCTTTTAAAATAGTTTCACAATACTTTTTTTTAAGTACTTATCAAAATCTTCATTTCTCACTTCGTGGTCCACCATCAATAGTTTAATTTTTAAATAAAAAATCATTAAACGATTTTAAAAAATTAAATTAACCAAGACTTTTACATCAATTATTTAATAGCATATCGTGATAACGGATATGTCATAATTGTAGTCAAAAAAATATTTAGATGAAACAAATAATTACTGTTATGTTGCTCTTAGCAACCACCATTACATATTCACAAAATACATTAGAAGGTGTTGTTATTGATAATGACACAAAAGAAGGATTGGATTATGTAAATGTCTATTTACCAAATCTTGAAAAAGGAACTATTACAAAAGAAAATGGATCCTTTAAAATCACCAACTTGCCTTCAGGAAGCTATAAAGTTATATTCTCAATGATTGGCTATGGAACTTTATCATTAAATGTGACATTACCATTAAAAGAACCGCTAAATATTGCTATCGACGTTTCAGCTATTGAGATGGAAGATGTTATCATTTCAACGCCCTTTCATAAATTACAAAGTGAAAATGTCATGAAAGTAGAACAAGAGAAAATTAGCGATTTAAAAGCTAACGGTGCTGTAAATTTAGCCGACGGAATAACAAACATTGCAGGTGTTGAAAGTATCTCTACAGGATTGGGTATTGGAAAACCAGTCATTCGAGGTTTAAGTTCCAACCGCGTATTAGTCTATACACAAGGTGTAAGACTTGAAAATCAGCAGTTTGGTGATGAGCATGGATTGGGGCTCAGCGATAGTGGTATTGAAAGTGTCGAGGTTATTAAAGGTCCCGCGTCATTACTTTATGGAAGTGATGCCTTAGGTGGCGTTCTCTATTTAAATCCAGAAAAATTTGCACAGGCCAATACCTCAAAGGGAGACCTTAATTATAATTATTTCAGTAATACTCAAGGATTTAATACAGGTGCTGGCATAAAGTCCTCTGGTGATACATTTAAATTTATTTTCAGGGGAAATCTAACCGAACATTCGGATTACAACACGAAAGAGTATCGAGTTACCAATACCCGATTTAGAGAACAAGATTTTAAAGCGGGAATCGGATACCAAGCAACTCAGTTTAAAACCGAATTCAGATATAATGTAAACAATGCCAAACTTGGCATACCTGAAGGAATTGGTGAACAAACCACATTAAAAACACCGCTGTTACCTTATCAAAATGTAACTAACCATGTTTTAAGTTCAAAATCGACCTTATTTTTTAATAACTCAAGTTTAGATATTAATTTAGGTTATATCTATAACGACAGAAAAGAATTTGAAGAACATCATGACCATGACACAGATCCAGAGGAAATACATGAAGATGAAGATGTATTAGAAGCTGCCTTACATATGAAACTTAAAACGGCTAATTATGATTTAAAATATAATTTACCCAAACTCAAAAAGTTTGAAACGATTGTCGGTATTCAGGGAATGAATCAAATAAATTCAAATTATGGAGAAGAAACCTTAATACCAGACGCGACTACAAATGATTTTGGGATTTTTGCAACATCTCATATACATTTTAATAAAGCGGATGTGCAGATTGGCGCACGTTATGACAACCGTAGGGTTGACGTCAGTTCTGGAATTTCAAAAAACTTTAATAGTTTTAATGGCGCTGCAGGAGTAAAAACAGATATTTTCACTAACCTAACAGTGCGATTAAATTTAGCATCGGGCTTTAGAGCTCCCAATTTATCGGAACTTACTTCCAATGGCACACATGAAGGAACCAACCGTTATGAAATTGGAAACAGCCAGTTACAGAGCGAACAAAATTTTCAAACGGATTTATCGCTTGAATATAAAAATGATCATTTTGAATTTTTTATTAATGGCTTTTACAATAAAATCAATAATTATATCTTCTTATCACCAAATGGTGAGGTTATAGACAATGATCCTGTATTTGTGTATCTTCAAGACAATGCAAAGCTCTATGGAGGTGAAATTGGCTTTCATTTTCATCCGCATCCTTTAGATTGGCTACATTTTGAATCAAGTTTAGAAACAGTAACAGGCAAGCAGGATAACAATAGTTTTTTGCCTCTTATACCTGCCAATTCTTTGAGTAATATGCTTAGAGCAGAATTTGATGCTAAATCTATTACAAAAGGTTATGCCTTTATTAAACTGCGTTCTACATTTAATCAAAATAATGTAAGCTCTTTCGAAACACCAACCAATGGATACAACTTGCTGAGCGCTGGTTTAGGGGGAACGATTAAAGTTTTAAAGAATGACATGATGTTTACCCTTTCGGGAAATAATTTAATGAATACTACCTATATCCATCATTTATCTCGATTAAAAACAGATAATGTTTTTAATATGGGAAGAAATATTAGTTTAGGGTTCACCTATTATCTTTAAAGTATAAAACCTCTTTAAAATGGTTTAAGGAGGTTTTATCTTATTTTTTACTATTAAAAACATAGGTATATAACCACATAAGTGTAAAAGTAGGAATCACATCAAAACCGGGTAAGGCTTCTTCAACAAAATTCACTACCGCAGCTACTTTGCCTGGTTTTCCTTTATATAGTTTAGTCATGATCCATGCCGATAGTGGTGCCCAAATAATATCTGTGAACTCGCCTAAACCGGGAAAAATATAAGATATATAACCAAGAGCATCTAAAACAATCCCTAAAGCTAGTTTTTTGTATTTATTCATTTATCAAAAATTAACAACCCCCTAATTACAAGAAACATACCAAGACTATTTGTATATAAGTTTTAAAAATTCGTTTCTGGTTTCAATTTTTTCAAACTGCCCTCTAAACCCAGAGGTAGTAGTTGTAGAATTTTGCTTTTGCACACCTCTCATCATCATACACATATGAGCTGCTTCAATGACTACAGCAACCCCTTGAGGTTTTAGCGTATCATTAATACAATCAAGTATTTGCTCGTTTAAACGCTCTTGAACTTGAAGTCTGCGCGCAAAAACATCCACAATACGAGGAAGTTTGCTTAATCCAACAATATATCCGTTTGGTATATAAGCTATATGCGCTTTGCCAAAAAATGGTAAAATATGATGCTCACAAAGTGAATACAGCTCAATATCTTTCACAATAACCATTTCATTGTAAGATTCCTTAAACATAGCACTTTTAAGGATTTTAACAGGATCTTGATGATACCCTTGTGTTAAAAATTGCATGGCTTTAGCCGCACGCTCAGGAGTTTTTTCTAAACCATCTCGTGAGATATCTTCACCTAGATCAGTAATGATATTTTTATATCTGTTTTTAACATCGTCTGTCACTTTAATGTTATATTCTTCAAAGTTTTTGTTTGGCATTTGTTCTATTTATTTTTTTAACTTATTTGAATAATTTTCTTTTAGTTTTTTAATCTTAGGGTTAATGATATACTGACAATAAGGTTGCTCCTGATTTAAATTATAATAATCTTGATGATTGTCTTCCGCATTATAAAATACGCTCAGTTTCACTATTTCTGTGGTAATTGCTTTATTAAAAATATTTTCCTTTTCAAGATAGGAAATAAAATCTGTGGCTTCCTCCTTTTGGTTATCATTACTATAAAAAATTGCAGAACGATATTGAGTTCCTACATCATTCCCTTGACGATTTAATGTCGTGGGATCATGAGTTGCGAAAAATATTTCTAATAATTCTTTATAACTAATAATACTTTCATCATACATTATCTGGATGGCCTCAGCATGTCCGGTTCTTCCAGTGCATATTTCTCTATAAGCAGGATTTTTAATATGTCCACCTGTATAACCAGAAACAACACGTTCAACACCTTTTAATCTATTAAATACTGCTTCTGTACACCAAAAGCAACCACCGGCAAATGTGGCTAATTGTAAGTTATCATTCATAGCTTTAAAGTTATATAAATATTAGTTGAATACTTTATTAAAAGCTTACAATAGTGAAGTTTTTAACTTTAAATTATGACAAAAAAGAATCTAACCACCCTAATTTTGTGCAGTATGAATCGTTTACGCTTTATCATGTTTTTTATTAAAAACGTATTTAAAAAGAAAAGTGTTTCATAATTGTTCAGAAAACATTAAAGTAGTAAATTCACCACTCTTATTTTCTATAGATGATTCAAGCAAAAAATATACATAAATATTATAACGATTTACATGTCCTAAAGGGTGTTGATATTAACGTAAAAAAAAGTGAGATAATTTCAATTGTTGGCGCCTCTGGAGCTGGTAAAACAACTTTATTACAAATATTAGGAACGCTTGACCAAGCTTCTAAAAAAGAAGAGTCTCAACTTATTATTAATAATATCAATATTAATGAGCTGAACGAAAGAGGGTTGGCCAAATTTAGAAATGAACATATAGGTTTTATATTCCAGTTTCATCAACTTTTACCTGAATTTACCGCCTTAGAAAACGTTTGTATTCCGGCTTTTATTAAAGGCACAAAAAAATCAGAAGCCGAAAAGCGCGCCATGGAGCTACTTGATTTTTTAGGCTTATCGCATCGCTCTCACCATAAACCCAATGAATTATCTGGCGGTGAACAACAACGTGTAGCAGTAGCTCGTGCTTTAGTTAACAACCCCGATTTAATTTTTGCTGATGAACCTTCTGGCAATTTAGATAGTGAATCAGCTGAAAATTTACATAGCCTGTTTTTTAAACTACGTGATGAATTTGGTCAGACATTTGTCATCGTTACACACAACGAAGAACTTGCTAATTTAGCTGACAGAAAATTAACAATGGTTGATGGGAAGATAATTAATAACTATTAATTATTTCTTAATAGAAGATATTTTAAAGGGTTTCCTGAACTTAAATTATTAAGATTCAATAAACCCTTTCTTATTACAACAATGTGCTATTCTATTTTAAATTCTAATTAAAAGGATAGGTGACTCCTAAAATAGTTATTGTGGAATTAGTAAAATTTAGTTTTATATCATTTACATTTCCAAAATCGAAATTAAGAATACCCGATTTAATATTTCTTGGTAATAATACAAAATGTAAGGACTCTTCTATAGTTAACATATATTCAACGCCTTCAGAACTCATTCCAGATTGTGTACCATCGAGCATATATTCATCATCCCAGATATTTAATGGCGTGTTAGAGCCTGATATCCAAGTTCTTAGTGAATTTTCAGTAAAACTAATGGTTTTTCCTGTATTCGTGGTGATTATTCCATCTTCAACAATGACACTATATTCTAAATCATCATCTAGATTTCTTCCTAAATTTTTCACATAATGTGTTCCTTCAACTTTATAATCATTATGATAATAGTTGTTAAAAGTTGTTGTATGTTCACTTCCTTCATTACCATACCAATCCGTAGATACTATGCTAATAATTCCTTTACGTGTGATCCCATCTTCACATAGTACACCTGCTTGAAAATCAATGGTAATCATTTTAGGAAATGTTGTAAAATCAAATGGTTCAACAGTAATAACAGGACCTACAGATATGGTTTTTGCCGATTTTCCTGTTGTTGAATTTTCAGCATTTAAAAGAGCATCTCCACCATTATTCCCAACATCCTGAAAAATTTGTTGAACTAGTACATATTCGTTTAAGGTTTCAATTGCGGCTGTAGGTTCCACTTTTTGTTTTAAATCATCAGTTTGACAACTGATGAATAGAATTGCAATGATTGGGGCTATAATTTTTTTCATAAAAGATTATTTAATCAATAAATAACGTTATAAATTTAATTTTTAGTGCAATTTTACGATTATATTTTACCTTTTGACCTATATTTATACTGTTTATCGATTTATTCATTAATAATTTTAGTCTTCTTAAGGTCCCATTTATTGTATTTAAACCATAAAAATAATGTATTAAGTAGTACTTTTGAAAAAACAATTTTACATCTCCTTATCATTGAACCAAACTGAATTAAAAGAATTTCTTGACTCAAAAGTTGAACAATACAACAATCCAAAATTTATTGAAACTGACCCCATTCAAATCCCACATCAATTTACACTAAAAGAAGATATTGAAATTGCTGGTTTTTTGACCGCTACAATTTCCTGGGGAAACAGAAAAAGTATTATCAAGAATTCAAAATATATGATGGAATTATTAGAACTTTCCCCATATGATTTTGTAATGAATCACGAAGAAACTGATTTAGAAAAAATTCTACCTTTTGTTCATAGAACTTTTAACGGTGACGATCTTATTCAGTTTTTAAAATCTCTTAAACATATTTATAAAAACCATAATGGACTAGAATCTGTTTTTAACAAAAAGGCAGAAACAGAGTCATTGCAATCTTCTATATCCCATTTTAAATCCTCTTTTTTTGAAATTGAACATCTCTCAAGAACTGAAAAACATATCAGTGATCCAATAAAAAATTCAGCAGCAAAACGTATTAATATGATGCTTAGATGGTTTGTGAGAAAAGATAACGCTGGTGTAGACTTTGGCATTTGGAAAAGTCTCTCCCCTAGCCAATTGTCTTGTCCATTAGATGTACATTCTGGCAATGTTGCCAGAAAATTAGGCTTACTCAACCGCAAGCAAAATGATGCCAAAGCACTTTTAGAATTGGACAAGGCACTTAGAAAATTAGATTCTAATGATCCCGTAAAATATGATTATGCTCTTTTTGGTTTGGGTGTTTTTGAAGGATTTTAAGCTAAGTTTTCCTTATATTTAACTAGTAATTAATTAAAAATTAACTATGAAAAAATATCTGTCTATTTTTCTCATCATTTCGGTTTGTTCGGTTTTTTCACAAAACATTAAAATTCCATCAGACACCACGGTTGTTACATTACATACTCTATCCATCAAAAACCAAGCTATTTCATATCAAGCAACTACAGGGACTCAACCGGTTTGGAATGAAAAAGGAGAACCGATAGCAACTTTATTTTACACCTTTTACGAGCGGACAAAAACGGATAAAAAAAACCGGCCTCTTATTTTTTCTTTTAATGGTGGACCGGGTTCTGCCTCTGTTTGGATGCATATTGCTTATACCGGACCCAAAGTTTTAAACATTGACGAAGAAGGATATCCCATTCAACCTTATGGAGTTAAGGATAACCCAAATTCAATTCTAGATGTAGCAGATATCGTATATATCAATCCTGTAAATACAGGATACTCTAGAATGATAGCTGATAAAGAGGGCAAATTACCAGAAAGAGAGAAATTTTTCGGCATCAATGCCGACATCAAATATTTAGCTGAATGGATGAACACCTTCTTAACCAGAATTAATAGATGGGAATCTCCTAAATATATAATTGGTGAAAGCTATGGCGGCACCAGAGTTATGGGATTAGCTAACGAATTACAAAACAGACAATGGATGTATTTAAATGGTGTCATCATGGTTTCTCCTGCTGATTATAAACTTTATAGTACGAGCCAACCCATTTATTCTGCTTTAAATCTACCTTATTTTACTGCCGCGGCCTGGTATCATAAAATGTTACCTTCTGATCTACAAAAAAAGGATTTACTAGATATTTTACCTGAAGTAGAAGATTATACCATTAACAAATTGATGCCAGCAATTGCCAAAGGAGGGTTTATTTCAAATGATGAAAAACAGTCAGTAGCTAAAAAAATGTCTTATTATTCAGGCTTAACTGAAACTTCAATATTGCAAAATAATTTAGATGTTTCAACCAGTTTTTTCTGGAAAGATTTGTTACGAGATAAAACGGGTCAAACTATAGGACGATTAGATTCCAGATATTTAGGTCTTGACAAAACAGAAGCTGGTGATAGCCCCGATTTTAATCCTGAATTAACCTCTTGGCTTCATTCCTTCACACCTGCAATAAATTATTATATCCGTGAGCATCTCAACTTTAAAACTGATATCAAATATAATATGTTTGGTGATGTTCACCCGTGGGACAACAGAAATGACAATACCAGAGAAGGATTAAGAAAAGCCATGGCACAAAATCCTTATTTAAAAGTACTTATACAGTCTGGATATTATGACGGCGCCACCACCTATTTTGGAGCTAAATATACCATGCATCAAGTAGATCCAAGTGGAAAAATGAAAGACCGCTTTACTTTTAAAGGGTATAGAAGTGGCCACATGATGTATTTAAGAAAAGACGATTTAAAAAAAGCAAATGATGACTTAAGAGAATTCATTGTTAATTCATCATCTCATGGTCAAGCAGCAAAATATTAAATAATAAAAAAGCCTAACAGATTTGTTAGGCTTTTTTTATATTATCATAAGATTCTAAATAATTATCCTTTTAACCAAGCCTCACGAATTTTTATTTGTGCTTCAGTTGCATCCTCTTTTGACATCAATCCTTGACCGTTTGTATATGATTGTGTGGTTTTAGTTTTGACAATGATTTCCTGACCATTTCTATCCAGTTTCATTTCAATATCTTGGCCAGGTTTCCACATAAAAACATCTTGAAAAATTTGATTAGCAGATTGTAATGTTACAACTTCTCCATCAACTTCTTTAATCACATCATTAGGCTGTACACCTTGTTCAGCCCAGAAACTATTATCTGAAACTAAATCGTTAAAAAAGACGGTTCCTTTTTGTCCATCTCCACCAACTATTAAGGCTCCTCCATTAAGAATATAACCTGTCTCAACTTTACTTTCAGTTATTTCCAAACCTACTTTATCAAAAAATTCGTTATAATTAATTGGGGTTTTCCCTATAACATGAGTATCAAAAAATGCTCGCAATGAGGGATAGGTCATATTTACAATTTCATCAATTAATTTATCATCCTCAAAAGGTTTGTTTTTACCATATTTATTAGATAACACTTTCATAAGCGATAAAATACCTCTTTGACCTTCACTTTCTTCTCTCATTAAAATATCGACACACATTCCTATTAAAGCCCCTTTTTGGTAAACATTGTAGTATTGTTTAGCGTAAGGGTCATCTAAAACATTCTCACTCATTTCAGTAAAACTCATACTGTCATTCATTTGCATGGATGTTTGAATTTTAGTCATCATTTTGTTGTAAAACTCCTCTTCTGAAATGAGACCTTGGTTTACCTGAAATAAATTAGCAAAATATTCAGTAACACCTTCATACATCCATAAATGCTTAGAGAAGGTAGGATTGTTATAATCAAAATAATGTACATCTTCTGAATGCACTGATAAAGGGGTTACAATATGAAAAAATTCGTGAGATACTGTTTCAATCATACTTTCTTCTAATGCATCTTCCGGCATTTCTTCTGGCATGACTACAACAGTAGAAGTATGGTGCTCTAAAGCTCCAAAACCCTTAGGAGACTTTTCATCACCTTTTGAAAGGTATAAGAATATGTCATATCGTGAAGTACTATTGATATCACCTAAAAAGGCTTTTTGCGCTACCATCATTTTATACATGGCATCTTTTAAAGAAGATGCTGAATGCAGTTTATTTGGTGAATAAACACTTAAAACAACCTTTATATCTCCAACTTGAAACTCATCTACGCCAAATTTACCATACATCATTGGGTTATCTGTAATATCAAAATATCTGGAAGCCACGTAAGTAGTCGTGATATTTTTCCCATCAGCACTCGCTTTTGAACCATTATTTTGCAATGCTGAAGAACGCACAAAATCTGCCGGAGCAGTTACTTCCAATTGATACTGATTATTCTTTAAAGAATCAAAATAACCAATAAATCCATGTAAATTTAACACATAATTATCAGGCTCAATGTTAGTCCCTGCTGGCGAAAAAGGCGTGTCTCCACCAATACCCCCCATGACTTCTACATCAAAGGTGTCATTTACATAATACTTTATATAATCTAAATCAACCGCATTGTTGATGATCCATGCATTAGTATCTGTCTTCTTAAAACTCAATTCATTTCCCTTATAATCATAGGCTTTAAAGTCTTCTACATATTTTCCAAAATCACTTACAGAATAGGTTCCTTGAACCACTTTTGGTAAGTGATAGGTTACTGTTTCTAAAGTAAATCTTCCTGGATTTATAATAACAGGCACTTTGTCATTAACAACTTCAGTTAAATTTAAATGGGCATAAATGGGCATACTCACAGCTAAATCATTTTGTGTTTTTTTTATTGAACTACAGCTGGTGAGCATCATTGTCAAAAACAAAGCGGATACTATTCTAATTTTCATTTTATGTTTTTTATAATCGTATTTAAGACGTTAAAAATAAAGTTATGTTACATTATTCACTCTTAATGTTATGTTAATAGTTCACCAAATTAAGTATCTTAATTAACATGCCTGTTTTTTATAATATTTAGATTTTTGTATACTTAAAAAATGAAAAAAAATATGTACGTTTGAAATGAGAAAAGCGATCATGTTTATTATGAATAATGGCCCTAACGAATTGCATCTGAAAGCTAAAAAAATAAAAGGCATCAGATGAAAAATCTAAAAAGAAATGCAGTTTAAACATCCAGAACTTCTTTACGCTCTATTTTTGCTGCTAATCCCTATTATAATTCATTTATTTCAATTCAGAAAATTCCAAAAAGAAGCCTTTACTAATGTTGCTTTTTTAAAAGAAGTGTCTATTCAAACAAGAAAAAGTTCACAATTAAAAAGATGGCTCACATTACTTACAAGATTATTAATTCTGGCTACCATTATTTTTGCATTTGCACAACCATTTACTTCAAAAAGTAATTTGTTAAACACTCAGAGTGAAACAGTCATTTATTTGGATAATTCATTTAGTATGCAATCAAAAGGCAATCAAGGAGAATTATTAAAACGGGCCGTTCAAGATATTATTAGCAATGTTCCTGAAGATGAAACTTTTTCATTAATCACTAATGAATCCACTTTTAAAAACACCACAATTAAAGCGATAAAAAACGACTTATTAAACCTTGATTATTCATCAAAATCATTGTCATTTGATGCTGCCTTGTTAAAAGCTAAAAAGCTTTTTAAACCATCATTATCTTCAAAAAATATTATATTTATATCAGATTTTCAAAAAAATATCACTGAATTCAACCCAGAAAATGACTCATTATTCAAAATTCACGCTGTTCAGCTTAAGCCTGTCAATATGAATAACATTTCAATTGATTCAGCTTACATTACAGCATCCTCTAACAATTCGATTGAATTAAAAATAATTTTAAAAAATTCAGGTGAATCTGTGACTAATTTACCGGTTTCATTATTTAACAATGATCAATTAATTGCTAAAACTTCTGTAAATTTTGATAAGGAAACCGTAACCTCCTTTTCATTGCCAGAAAATGAAATTATTAATGGCAAAATTATTATTGACGATCCTGATTTACAATACGACAACAGGTTGTATTTTAATCTTAATAAAACGCCCAAAATTAATGTTCTCTCAATAAATAATGCTGATGATTCTTTTTTAAAACGGATCTATAATGAGAAAGAATTTAATTTTATATCTACTCCATTAAACCAACTTAATTACAATCTCATTAATGAACAAAACTTGATTGTATTAAATGAATTAAAAAGTATTCCTGGTAGTCTGACCAGTGTTTTAAACTTATTTTCAGAACAAGATGGATATCTTTTGATGATTCCTTCAGAAGACATTGATATTGAAACGTATAATTCATTCTTATCAAATTACAGAATATCTCTTAATCCTATTTCAAAAACTGCAAAACAAGTAACCACCATTAACTACGCACACCCCTTATATGCTCATGGGGTTTTTGAAAAAAGAATTACAAATTTTCAGTATCCAAAGGTAAACAGTTGTTATAGTGTCTCAAAAAATGCAAACTCACCAATCCTTGAATATGAAGACCTTAAACCTTTTTTACTTGAGAACAATAATGCCTATATATTTTCTGCACCACTCAATACTTCTAATTCAAATTTTCAAAATTCACCACTAATTGTTCCGACGTTTTATAACATAGGAAAGTTTAGTCTTAAAAATCCTAACTTGTATTATACCATTGGAAATGAAAACTCTTTTGACCTTTCTGTAAATTTGCATCAAGATGATATTTTATCGCTTGTTTCTGGTGATGTGGTGTTAATACCCAAACAGCAGTATTATAATAATAAAATTGTAATAACAACGGCTAATGAGCCTTCTGTCGCAAATATTTATTCTGTGAAGGACAAAGCTGAAAGCATTCAAAATGTAAGTTATAATTATAATAGAAAGGAAAGTCATTTGATTTATCAAGACCTTTCCTCGCTGGAACCAATAACTTTAAGTAATTCTGTCACTGATATTTTTAATACATTAAAAAGTGAAACAAAAGTTAATGAGCTATGGAAATGGTTTGTTATTTTTGCATTAGCGTTCTTGATTATTGAAATGCTCATATTAAAATATTTTAAATGAACATACTTATAAAATCTGCTAAAATAATAGATCCGAAAAGTGAATTTCACAACACAACACAAGATCTTTTGATTGAAAAAGGCATTATTTCTCAAATTGGTCAGAATTTAAAAAATCCTAAAAAATATCAAGAAATTACTTTTGAAAACTTACATATCTCACAAGGTTGGTTTGATAGTAGTGTTTGTTTTGGCGAACCAGGATTTGAAGAACGAGAAACTATAAAAAACGGACTAAAAACTGCAGCGGCATCAGGTTTTACTACGGTGGCCATGAATGCCAACACCAATCCTGTGATTGATTGTAATGCCGACATTACTTTTATAACTTCTAAAGGCGCACACCATGCCGTAAAACTTTTACCTATTGGTGCTTTGACTAAAGATGGAAATGGTGAAGATTTAGCTGAATTATTCGATATGAAAAGTGCCGGAGCTGTCGCCTTTTATGATTATAAAAAGCCTATTAAAAATCCGAACCTCATGAAATTAGCGCTGCAATATGCCAGTAATTTTAATGGGTTGGTTTGTTCTTTTCCACAGGATAATAAAATAACCGGATTAGGCGTTATGAATGAAAACATAACAAGCACTTCTCTAGGATTAAAAGGCAATCCTAACTTATCAGAAGATTTACAAGTGTCTCGTGATTTATTTTTATTAGAATACACAAACGGTAAACTTCATATCCCAACCATTTCGACTGCCGGTTCGGTGGCATTAATCAGGGAAGCTAAAAAGAAGAAGTTAAATATAAGTTGCAGCGTTGCTATTCATAATCTATTCTTTACAGATGATATCCTTTCAGATTTTAATACAGCATATAAAGTCTTACCACCTTTACGAACCAAACATGATGTGGAAGCGTTACTAGAAGGCATTAAAGACGGCACTATTGATATGGTAACTACGGATCATAACCCAATTGATATAGAACACAAAAAAATTGAGTTTGACCATGCTGCTGATGGAACTATAGGCTTGGAAAGTGCCTTTGGTGTCTTACAATCTTTGTTCACATTAAAGAAAACCGTAGAGCTTTTAACAAAAGGAAAATCAAGATTTGGAATTGAACCAACATCAATAAATATTGGTAATGAAATAAATATTACGCTCTTTAATCCTGATACTAAATACATATTTTCGGAAAACAATATTTTATCAAAATCTAAAAATGCCATTTTCGAAAACCAGGATTTAAAAGGGAAGGTCTATGGTATTATTTCAAATAACAAAATTTCTCTAAATTAATCATTATGGAAAATCAAGACATTTCAGATGGCAAAAATATTGCAGTTATAAGTTACCTTACTATATTCGGAACTATTATTGCTTTTTTTTTAAATAATGATAAGAAAAATGAATTTGCCTCTTTTCATATAAGACAAGCCTTAGGTTTATGGCTTACTTTTTTTATTTTAGGTTATGTGATTAGCGCTTTTGATAGTTGGTTAATCACTTTTTGCTTTTGGATGTTTTTTGGGGTACTTTTTATTTATGGATTTATTAATGCTATAGCAGGCAAACCACAAACGGTTCCATTAATAGGTGATTTTTTTCAAAAATTATTCGCTAACATTGGAAACTAAATGATTCATCATACGCTTTCCTTACATCATAAAATAAGAACCTCTTCTTTGGCACAAAATGCCCCCTTATTAATTATGCTGCATGGTTATGGTAGTGATGAAAATGATTTGTTTTCATTTGCCAGTGAATTACCTGAAGAACTGTTTATTATTTCCGTACGTGCTCCTTATACCATGCTGCCCTACGGCAATGCCTGGTACGCCATCAATTTTGATGCAGTACAGGGGAAATGGAGTGATAATGAGCAAGCCAAAATATCTCGTGATCTTATTGCTAAATTTATTGATGAGGCAACCAAGACTTATCCTGTTAATAAAAACAAGGTGACCCTTTTAGGTTTTAGTCAAGGTACCATTTTAAGTTATGCCGTTGCTCTAACCTACCCTGAAAAAGTAAAAAACATTATTGCCTTAAGTGGATACATTAACAAGGATATTTTGCCTCAAGACATTGAAAATAAAGATTATTCAAAGCTGGATTTTTATTGTTCTCATGGAAGTGTTGATCAGGTAATTCCTGTAGATTGGGCCAGAAAAACGCCAGGTTTTTTAAATAGCTTACATATTAAACATCAGTACTCAGAATTTCCTGTGGGGCATGGTGTGGCACCACAAAATTTTTATGAATTGAGAGATTGGTTAATACAACGGATTTAGTAAAAAAGCCATTATCTTCTTAATATTATCTTGGGTTTGAAAAAGTTTGTTGTTTGACTTTTTTAGAAAAATAATATAATGTTGTTTACTGCTAATATAACCTAATAAAACATTCCAGATCATCGCATGGTGCTTAATTATAGACCACAGTTTCAGATTAACAAAGCTAAAATACTTCATCACTGATTCTGGTAGGGAAGGATTTAAAAACACATAAATGCTATTGAAAAATTATTAAAATAAATCAAAATTATGGACAAAAATAAAAGACTAATTATAATCCTACTTACTGTACCCTTACTGTTACTTATTCCATTGATTGGAATGTTATTTTCTTCCGAAATAAATTGGTCATTATTAGACTTCGTTATAATGGGAATGCTATTACTTGGTCTTGGATTTATGTTAGAGCTTGTATTAAGGAAAGTCCAAAAGAAGAAGAATCGCATTGTACTCATAGCCATTATACTCATAATGTTCTTACTTATTTGGGCTGAACTGGCAGTTGGATTATTCGGAACTCCATTTGAAGGGTCTTAAGAAAGCAATTAACTAAGCACAAAAGCTGGTATATTTGATCGCTAGTTCAAGCCTAGTCAGAAAATACAGCTATACCTAGACTATCACAAAAAAACCAGCCCTAAAGCTGGTTTTTAATTCATTATTTTTTAAAAATTAGCTATTAACGACCAATCTAAAACCTTCACCATGAATGTTTAGAATTTCTACTTTTTCATCTAATTTTAGATACTTACGTAATTTTGCAATATAGACATCCATACTCCTTGAAGTAAAGTAATTATCATCTCTCCATATTTTGGTAAGTGCTAATGCTCTTGGCATTAAATCATTTTCATGTAATGCTAATAAACGTAATAATTCATTTTCTTTTGGTGATAATTTTACTGGATTACCGCCTTTATACTTTAAAAAACGCAATTTAGAATTCAATTCAAAGTCGCCTATTTTAAATTCAAATTGTTTACTATCTGAAATGGTTTCAGTGGCTTTGCGTTGCATAATGGCTTTTATCTTCATAAGCAGAACTTCACTATCAAATGGTTTATTTAAATAATCATCGGCTCCTACTTTATAGCCTTTCAGCACGTCTTCTTTCATCGTTTTAGCCGTTAAGAAAACGATAGGCACTTCTTTATTTTTTTCACGGATTTCTTTAGCTAATGTAAAACCATCTTTATATGGCATCATAACATCTAAAATACATAAGTCAAAATCATCCTTTTTGAATTTTTCAAAACCTTCCATACCATTTTTTGCATGAACAACGTCATAATCATTCATCATTAAATAATCTTTTAGAATCGTTCCAAAATTAGGATCGTCTTCTACTAATAAAATTTTCTTGTTTTGTTCTTCCATAATTATGTTATTAGAGGAAGTTTGATGGTAAATGTGCTTCCTTTATCTTTTTCACTTTCAACTTTTATATGACCTTGATGGTCTTCTACTATTCGTTTAACATACGCAAGGCCCAGACCATGCCCTTTTACGTTATGTATATTTCCAGTGTATTCTCTATAAAATTTTTCGAATACACGCTTTTGAGCGGCTTTACTCATGCCACTTCCGTGATCTTTTATTTTTAATAAAATGTTAGTTCCAACATTTTCTGTATAAACCTCAATTTCAGGTGCCTCCGGAGAATACTTAATAGCATTATCCAATATATTGACTATAACGTTTGTAAAATGTGTTTCATTCGCCAAAATAGAAGATTTATCTGCTTCAAGAAATGTTTTAATATGCCCTTTTCTATCTTCTACAATCAGCTCTACATGTGCCACAGCATCTATTATTATGTCGTGTAACTTAACTCTATCCTTACTAATATTAAGCTCGTGCTTTTCTAGTTTAGATATTCTTAATACGTTCTCAACCTGAGCGTGCATCCTTTTGTTTTCTTCCTTAATCATATTAAGATAACGAATAACTTTCTCTTTATCATCAATAATCTTGGGATTTTTTATAGCATCAAGCGCTAAATTTATAGTTGCAATGGGTGTTTTAAACTCATGTGTCATGTTGTTTATAAAATCTGTTTTTATTTGGGAGATTTTACGCTGTTTCACTAATTGATACAAAGCACTTGAATAAGCAATTATTATAATGGATGTAAAAATGACTGATAACAAAATCATGCCTATAATAGATGATAAAATAAATTTTCTGTCATCTGGAAAACTTACCAATAGTTTATAATTACTTTGATTGTTCTCATCATAAAAAATTGGCACACTATAGGTGGACTCTACATTTTTTTCAAAACCATCACTATGCACTTTAGTTGCCAAATCATTACCATAAATAGCAAACTCAAAATCAATATTTATATTATCTTCTTTAAGTTTTTTAGTTAAAAGACTTGCTATCTGCTCTTTAGTTACACGCTGATAAACCGGAATCGTTTTTGTGTATGCCTTAAAATTTTTCTCAAAAAAGTTTCTTTCTGCCGGAAGTAAACGTCCGCTATTAATAATATTTACAATGGGCGATTTACTCAAATCTTTCTCAGAAATATCTTCATTTTTATAGACTTCAAGATTTGAACTACCAATGATATTTTTGATATTAATACTATCTAAACCAATGTCAAAGAGCGACGAAGATAATTTATAGTTCTCTTCTAAAACTCCACTTTTATAAATCAGTGTTTCTTTTGTATTGCTGTTCTGTTGATAAATAAATAATTGAGATACTGCTACAGAATCAACCTTTTTATCATTTATTAATTTTTGATACTTTTCAAAATAGGTGTCTAATTCATTATCTTCAATGGCATTGGACACATAACTCAAGGCTTTTTTTACATTAAAAGTAAAATTTTCTCTTTCATTTTTTACCGAATCCTTGATATAGTATGCCTGAACAAATATGATTCCAATAAGAGACATGCTCATTAACAGAACCAACAGGACAAAAACTCTCTTGCTCATTATCCAAAATTAACATTTTAACATTTAGTGGTCTTATGATTTAACCTTACATTAACAAAAATGTTAAAATTTAAGATTTATTAAAGTTTATCTATGATTTGTTGATGAATATTTTCAACCTGTTGCCTAGTGTTTTCTAACTCAGTATTAACAATGACATAATCTGATAATTTGATTTTTTTTTCATCATTCCATTGATTATTCATAATAGCCTCGATCCTTTCTAAAGTCATATTATCTCTACTCAATAAACGCTTTATTTTTAATTCTTTTGGGGCCGTTACTGTAATAATTAAATCGCATTGTTTGTAACTTTCATTTTCAAATAAAATAGCTGCTTCTTTAATAACATAAGGTGATTTTTGTTTTAATAGCCATTTTTTAAAATGACTGGCCACTCGTGGATGTATAATGGCATTCATTTTTTCCAAAAGCAATCTATTTTTAAATATAGTATCAGCAATATAGGGTTTATTTAATGCATCATTAACATATACCTTTTCTCCAAATAACGCAATCAGTTTTCTTTTAATAATTTTTGAGGAAGCCATTAATTTTTTAGCCTCTTCATCTGCAATGTATATGGAGATTCCAAGAGCACGAAACATATTTGCAACCGTTGTTTTGCCACTTCCTATTCCGCCAGTTAGACCTACTATCTTCATTCCGTAATAATAAAATCTATATGTTGCTGATTAATTTTAGCACTTTTTACATTTTGAGTTATTTTATCTAACTCAGGCAATAAAAATGTTTGGTTATTGCTCACTTTACTATAATCACAAACCACTTTAAAATCTTTCACAGAAATTTCATTGAATTTATTTAAACTTGTATAGTAAATTACATTAATAGATTTAGGGAAATATTTTATTTTCAAACCTTCCGGAACATTGATTAAAGTAATTGGAATTTTTAAACTGCCTTCTGTAAATTTTTCAACTTCTGAGGTTAGATTAACTTCGTCCGCAGAAAATATTAAATCTTTATTATTTTTAGGTAGTTTTAATTTTATCGTTTTATCTATATCACTTTTGACATTTTCTAATACAAACTTTTCAGTTTGGATACTTTTAATATTTTCAACCAATAAATTTGGACCTACCACTTGAATGGAATCTGGAGAAATTTTATACGAATTAAATGAATCGTAACCAGCCATATAATTAATATTAGCATTCACAACCACCGGCACTTTTTTAATTAAATTAACGTCATATCTGAAATATAGATTATCCGGACTCACATTTAATAACTCCACCTGACTGCCGAATTCTAATTCACTATTCAAAAAAACTCTGGACTTATTTAAAACAAATAAAGAGTCAATTTTTGTAACATCCTTCTTGAAATCAACCGTGATTTCTGGTTTTGAAAAATAATATTTTAGCCAATTAAATCCATGGGTTTTGAAAACAATATTCAGTTTATTATTGGAATCATTTAAAATAACATATTCCTTAGGCACATTAATTTTATGAATGTTAAAAACCCTTGTATTAGTATATTCCTTGGATAATTTTGAAAAAATCAAAATTAAAAATGAGAGTAGCAGAAATAGAAAAAAGACATTTATTTTTCTATTCTTAATACCCGTAATAATATTTGATCTTAATTTTTTTATCATTTTAATTTAAAAAATAATTCGGGAAAAATAGTTTCGGGCTTATTTTTTGAATGTAACATTACTGTAGATCTAATAAAGCCGTACCCATAACCAAAAAATTGAACTACAATAGCCATTAATGAAAGTAATGATACTTTTACACTTTTTGTTGAAAGCCAAGCCACAAAAAAAGCACTTATAAAGTACAACATATAAAAATAGATCCCCAATTTAATATGAACCAAAAATAAGCCAATTGAGACCAATAACCCTAAACTAAATAAAGTAGGAAACCAATAGGTGATTTTCTTTGAATGGGGATGCCAACGATTTAAAATGGGCCTTACCATACCAAATTTGTACACTTGTTTATAAAACTTTTTCCAAGAAATGCGTCGTTTATGAAAAACATAAGCATCAGGAATTAACTTTGTTTTATAACCTAACTCCCAAAGCCTAATGGATAAATCGGGGTCTTCACCTGGATGAATGCTTCCAAATCCATTTGACGCTTCAAATGCCCCTTTAGAGAGCCCCATATTAAAACTGCGAGGTTGAAAGGTGTCAACACTTTTTTTATGGCCCCTTATGCCGCCTGTTGTAATAAAAGAGGTCATTGAAAAATTAATAGCTTTTTGTAAACTGGTAAAAGATTCATGAGCTGCGTCCGGGCCACCAAAACAATCCACATAATGATCATTTAAACTTTTTGAAACTTCCTTTAAGTAATTTGAGGGTAAAACACAATCAGAATCTAAAATAATAAAGTAATTGCCTTTGGCGTGTTTCATTCCGTAATTCCTTGAATCACCTGGCCCTGTATTCTTTTTAAAAAAATAAGAAATATTAAGCTTTGTTCTAAACGTTTCAATAATTTCTTTAG
>DATCZQ010000201.1:0-2062 GCA_036525815.1 Yeosuana sp.
ACCATAATTATCACTCATTAAAGGTTGTGTAAAGGCACCACCGCCCACTTTTGCAAATTCTTTAGCCATCATATTCGGAAACGAATTTTGTTGACTGGCAATAAATACCGCACCGTCGGTATAGCCGGCTGTGAAAGAAGCACCAACTGCAACATACTTAGAAAAATCTGCGCTTCCTGCTGAAAGTTCTGGTAAAACTTCAGTAGAAGTGTCAACATTATTATCAATTAAAACATCTTCAATGTCGTTACATGCTGTGAATCCTAAAAGGATTATTAACAGCCATATATATTTTGTATTCATATTAATTTTTTTATAAGTTGTTAATAGTCCAAGACACATAATACATCGAACCAATGAATCCTGTACCAAATGCTGTAAAATATTCTTTGCCGGTCAGGTTGGTTCCACCAACTTTAAAGGTTGATTTTAAACTAGGCACTCTTAAGTTGATTTGCGCATCTACTGTATGAAATTCAGGAACGACCCCATTTCCAAAAGTAGCTTCCCAGTAATAATCATCACTAAATCTGTAAGACACATTAAATCCGAAATTATCAAATAAGTTTTCATTGCCAAAAGAGGCTTTAAACTTATGTTCTGGGGTATTGAAATTGGTCACAAAATCGGGGTATTTAACTCTATCGAAGTCCAATTTTGCATAAGTGTAACTTCCGCTCAAATCAAAACCTCCAAGGACTTTAGTTGATAAGCCAATAGAGGCACCATACGAGTTTACTTCTGCTAATGAATTTGTATATATGTTATAGGCTTGCGTATCGCCATTTATTAAGGCACTAAAGGCATCAGGATCATTATTTACAATACCATCTCTATTTATAATTTTTCCTGTAATAGGGTCATATTCACCATCAACAAGACCATATAAAGGAGAAACAACGGTTGCTTGTGAAATAAAATCTTTATAGCTGTTATAATAAGCACTAAAATCAACGGTAAGGTTTTTAAATTTCCCGCGATAACCAATTTCTCCAGAAGTTACTTTCTCAGGTTTTACCAAATCTGGATTTGCAATTTCTAAAACTGCAGGATTACCAGTAGCACCAAGGGCTCGAACTGAACTTAATGTATAAGAATTTTCATAACCGGATCGACCTGATTGAGTAATACTAGAAGGCTGTCCTAATGCTTGGCCAGGACCACTAACATCATAAGGTCTAGAATATCTGTCTAAGTTATCAGGAGCAGCACCTATTAACACATATGGGCCAGCATCTAAACCAATAAATAAATCTTGAGTAGTAGGGTTTCTAAACCCAGTTTGAACGGATGCTCTAATATTATGATTATTATTAACCGTTAAACCAGCTGAAATTCTTGGCGATAAAAAGCCATCAAAAAACTCAGATTTATCATAACGAACCGAACCAGTAAGTTTAAGTTCTAAAGATTCATTTAGTTCTAAATTTTTCTGAATTTGTGTATATATACCATACTCAGAGTAATCAATTGTTCCATCTTTATCGGTATAAATAGTTCCAAATGAATTTAGACTATATTTTCTATAAGATCCACCAACCTGAATTTCTGCAAAGTCGATTAAATGGCTGAAATTATAGTTTCCGTCTGCATGATAATATTTTGAGGCATCCTGGAATTTAGAACCTGTTAATAAATCAGGGTCATTAATACTCTTATTAAAGGCCGTATTAAATCCGTCTGAGCCTGGTAAAAACCTGCCAGATTCTGCCTGTGCTCTAGCCGCCGCATGGGCTTGCGCATCTGTGGCACCACCTAAAGTGGCTAGAACATAAGTTCCCGTATATTCACCAAACCAGGTGCCATCGTCTTTCCAAGCACGGTTAATATTAATACCCGTAAAAACCATGTCATAAGAGTCTCCGGCTTTATCGCCAACCATATATCCTCTTAAAAAGAAATTTTTATTTTTGATTTCAAGCTTATGTTGTTCCTGAAAAAAGCCATTAATATTATATCGGTTACTTCCTTGATAAATAGTGGATCCAGTACCCACTTTTCCAACATAAGATATTTCAAAGTCATCTTCGAATGGTCTGTAGTATAAACCCCAGTCTGCTTT
>DATCZQ010000202.1:0-3264 GCA_036525815.1 Yeosuana sp.
AACAAGGTAGATGCTCTAACCAACTGAGCTAAGGAGTTTATTGCTTTTACAGTTTTCTTCGTTATTCGTGCAAAAAGTGTGCAAACCTTAACCTGATTTTAGAATAATATCTATTTCAAATTTTAGCAATTCAAAATCGTCTAAAAATGTTTCCAGATAAACAACTTTACCCTTTGCTTTATTGGCTCTATAAATACTTCTTACAAGCTGTATGGCATCTCGTTTCATGTCTTGTCCCAGTGGGTATTTGTATTCACGAGGAAACTCCTGAGTATATAAAAACACTTTTTGCACAAGCCTGTAAACATGCTAAAAAACCTGTAATTCATAGTATAATGCCATAGTCAAAAAAAAACCGACCGCTTCGCGGATAAATGGTTAAATAGATAAATGGTTAAAAAGCCCGAACCGCACGAACTCTCCGTGTGTCGAACTTATTACTGTTGCTCTGGAATCCATTGCCGAAGTTCTGCATCCAAGAGTCGTCAGACCAAGGACCCTCAAACTCTGTAGAACTCCAATAGTTGGCACTAGCAAAACTGCTGCCTCCGTTTGCCCCTGTGGTAGCATCAATAGTTGCCTTGTTTTGATGCATTAAATTCAATTCTTCTTTTGAGGGAAGATACCAATCGCCAAAGGTTTTGCCACCTTCGGTAACTTGTAGCTCATTACAAATGCGAGCTGCGTAAGTGCTATTATCATCACCAATAGCTACTTGAGCTGCTATAATTATTGAGGTATTTGCTTCGCCAGCAAATGGACCGTCTCCTTTTGCTTGTGTCCAACCATTCACTCCGGCACACCATCTCACCCCAGTGCTTTGGTCTTCTTTAGCACATGCAAGTCCATGCTGTCCTGTTTCATCTACCCAAAAAACTATACCTCCCTGGGCAAAGTCGCCTATAGTGTAGGTGGTAGCTTCTTTTGCCATGGTTTTCCAGACATCATTTGATGCATCGTAGTAGTAATAGCCCGTTGTGGTAATGTTGGCCGTTTCTGTTACCGTGGAAGCGGCAGTTACATCATCGATGTACACAATGGCGCCATCCTGGTCAGTGCCATAAGCCGTTATTTTAGCGTCTAACTGGGCAAGACTAAGTGATGGTCCTTGAATACCATCTGCGATTGTTGTAGTTATAGGGTCACCCTCGACTTGTAGGGTGGTTTTTGGGTCTGTGGTGCCAATACCCACTTGAGCTATTACTGAATTTAATCCTATGAATAGTAATACTAAGGTTAATAAAGCTGTATTTGCTTTCATTTTTGTTTAATTTAATCTATTTATTATTTTTATTAATGAACGCTCACGTTTATGTATATGAAAAGTTGCGTACAAATAAGCGCAAATTTTTCGGTTTAACACTGACCGTAAATATATAAAAAGGCCAATGAATTAAGCATTTGTCAGCAATTTTTTATATATGGTGTTAGCTACAGGTTTTATTTATTCCATTTAACTTTACTAGGTTCTACAGAGCTAGATTCCGTTTTTGAAGGAAAATTATCAGGAATTTCAATAGTCACTTTACCAGTAGCAGCCCATTCGGCTCCTCTTGCAAAAAGCGTTTGATAACCAACAGAGTATATAGCCTCATTTTTATTCTCGCAAGAATTTATTCCGTTGATAGCATTCTCGTATTCCTGTTTCATAACATGTCCAAGAACAGTTACAAATACCCTTCCTTTCCCATAATTAGTAGTCCATGCTATAGGTTCATGGTCTCCAGATCCCCAAGTATTTTTGTCTGAATATGCAGTAGCTATAATTGTTATATTTTGGGCTGGTCCTCGCAAGCCATGATACAATTCGTCTTTTGATTGTATCCACCCAACTGGAATGCCTTTAGAAATGGGATGTTCCGTATCTCTCATAGTTACAAGAAATTCATGTTGTTTGCCATGACCGACTCCAACACCGTGGTATATAGGAGTTTTGACAAAATCACCGCTGCTTTCGTTCCAGAAAATATGTTCTCCCGCATCTGATTCATACCATCCTAACCCAATTACTTCATGAAATTTTGGCCAATCATAGAAAGAACTAACACCTTGATGAGTTATGACTAAATTACCTCCATTTGCTATGTAATAAACAAATTCATTTCTTAATTTTTCAGGCATATCACTACCAAGTCTTGATGATATTATCAATTGATAATCTTTGAAATTATAGTTGAATTTTTCCCAGTCTTCTTTTTCTTGAACAAAAATCTTGTCAATTGAATAATTTCCCGTGTTATTCAGTACTTCCTCAAATACGTCTGTTATAATATGCACATCGTGGGCATACTCGTTTTGTAGAATCAGGACATTGATTTTTTCTTGACTGAATAATGGAAAAGAGAAAGTAATTAATAATATGAATATTTTTATTTTCATGTTTCTGATAATTGTAGCTAACGTTTGGTGTATGATTAGTTGCGTGGTTAGCAACTAATTTAGTAAACAAATACGAACCCGAAAAAATTCAGAAGGAATTTTCCAAATAAGCACTTGCCAAAGCAATTAATTATACACGGTGTTAGCCTTTCGTTATTTTACTCGAATTGAGAAAGCATTATTCTAGCATCGGTATTGTCTGGATTTAACTCCAAAGACTTTTGATAAGCTCTTATTCCATTTTCAGTATCACCTAATTTCAAAAGGCATTCACCATAACTATCATAAGTATTAAATCCATTTGGATATAATTCTGTATTTAGTTTAAATATTTTTAAGGCATCCTGATTTTTTTCTTGTCTCATAAGCAAATATCCTAATCTGTTGATTTGATTTTCTGAGATATCATAGTTGGCTTTCTCATTATCCTGATTTTTAATTATTTCAATAATTTCGTCAGTAGATTTGCCAGATGATACTAATACTGATAAGTTTTTTGGTAAGGTTTCATCAACTCTTAATGCTTTTTCTTCAGACAGGTTCATATCATTTACTAAGATTAAGGAACCATCAAGTTCTTCATTAATTAATAATTGAAGCTCTTGAGCTTTTTCATATAAATTAACTACAGATGTTTTCGAAGTTTTAGTTAAAGCATGACTGTATTCTGCTAGCACCTTCATCGTTTTATATATTTCAGTATTTTGATTATTTGCGAAATTATATGCTAGTTCTTTATTATTACTATCGTAAACCGTTAACCAGAATTCTTTCATATCACTTACATCAAAAAAATTTGCTCTAAATTCAATTCTATCTTGTCTTGATAGATATATATGACCATCTATGAGTTCGTAATAATCAATAATCTTGTTTACTAAGTTT
>DATCZQ010000203.1:0-14474 GCA_036525815.1 Yeosuana sp.
GATTTTATTGAAATTTTTATAATTTTTAAAGAAATAAAACCCATTATTATATTGAAACATTGCTGAGATACCGGTTTGTTTAAACCATTATTAATGACTTATTGAAAAAAAATGACTCTTTTAAACAATCAGCAGGTCAACCTTAACGAAAAAAAAATCAAATAGGAGAATCATAGAAGCTTACATAAAGAAGTTCCAAACAAGACCAAAACGCACAGTAAAGTCTCTATAAGGATAGTTTGGTGCTGAATAATAATTATATCCTGTAAAAGATGAATTGAAATGTTCAGCTTTTAAATAGATACGTGTTTGCCGTATTTTTGCATTTATGAAAAAATCTAACCTAGGGAAATTTCCATATTGTTTTTCATTTTGAACAATAAATTCCGCCAACAAAGGATCATAATCATCCATATAGTACTTAGTAAAATAATTAAACGTCACTCCTGTTTGCAAAAACAACGCTTTTTTAAACATATTTGTAGAGTAGTACAATGTATTACGGGTTGTAAACTCAGGAACATTCAATGAATTATTTTCATCCTGCACATTTTGGTATAATATGGTGTTATTCAGAGCAAATTTCCCTAATCGTATTTCCTTTTCCAATTTTACACGTAAATAGGTAATGGTTGAGTTGTTTTGAAACGCCTTGGTTACATTACTTGTTTCGTCTTTTTTAAAGTAAGCATAATCAGTGATAGTAGCATAGTCTATAACTATATTAGCTAACTTCTTTGATTTTAAGTGAAAGGCGACTTGCTGAGTCTCCGTATTATTAAAATTATTCCGCCAATTATAATTAATGTAATCACTTTGGTATAATAAGAAATTATAATTCGGTGCCTTTGAACTATGATTTATTTGAGCCGTTGCCGAGAGATCTTCATTCAACTTAAATGACGCGCTTCCTTTTATAAAATTTCCATCAAAATCTCCTGTAATGTTTATTCCCATCTCCCCCTCCAAATCAAAACTTTTATATTGCTTATGATATTTACCGCCAGCGGTATAAATATCTCCTTTTAATCTATTAGTAATAGTTTCGCCATTAAGAATTACTAACTTATCATAACCGTAATTATAATTATTATTACTCACATTAAACTGCAGGTCTCCTAATAAATCGTTGCTATAGTTTAATTGCAACTGATTATAAAAATTTTCCAGAGTAACTTTGTCTTGTAGATTTGAATTATTAAAGGCAGTGCCAAAAAGACTAGAAGCGTTTGTTTGGTTATACTGATAATACTTGTCTTCAAAAGACATAATATGCCTTAAACTAAGTTTATTACTTGAAGTCGAATCCTTTTTTTGTACAATATCTAATGAATGATCTAAATGAAATCGTTTGCCTTTAAGTATACTTTCAGCATTTTCAAAATTCACTTCTAAAATAGCGCGCTTTAAAAATTCAGGATCACCAGACTCAAAATTAAGTACACTATCATCATTCAATCCTCCATTTTCTTGATTCAACAAATCTTGTGTTACAATATGCGTTCTTAAATGGTACCTGTTATTTTTTGTTGCATAGTTTGTAGTAAATCTGAAATTACCCGTACTGGTTAAAATATGCTGATACTTACCTAAGGAGCGTAACCCTTTATAAGCAATAGAGAAATTAAATAGTGGTGTTGTATTTACGGTAAAAAAGGCGTCGACTAATTGACCTTGTTCAAAAGCTGTTTTAAAAAACAACTCTGTTAAAGGGGTAGGCACTCGGTAATAGTTAATGTCTTCAATTTCCATATAATTAAAATGCCTTGCTCGTGCTCCAAAACTTGGCATAAGTTTGGCGTTTTCAAAATTATAAGTTAACGAATTATATGTTTGACCTAGATTTGAAAAAGGAATCAACCCAAAGTCATCCCTTCTTAGATAGTTAAATTTATAATCTTTATATATAGTTAATGTAGTATCTACATAAGTAGTATCATTTTCCTGACTTATTATGAGGTAATCTGTGATTTTTCCGATTTGCTGCTTAGCGTTTTTAGAATTTTGTTTGTAATCCGATGAATTTACAGATTTGGATAATTTTGAATCATCCCGTTTAATTATGCCTAATTCCTCTTTTGACTTTACTTTTTTTTGCGCATAAACACCTCCAAAATGAGCTAATAAAATAAATGCCAAAAATATTTTTTTCATAATTGTTTATTTCCAAAGCAAAAGTAATTATTTGAACTTAAAGCAGCGCTAATTATTTTAAATTAAGAAAGCCAGCATTTTTGCTGGCTTTCTACAAAAACAATCAAACTATAAAGTATGATGTGTAATAATTTATTTGAATTAGTCGATGGCAAAAATGAATCTAATATTTTTAAATTCCAAAATATTAATCAAAAAAACAACAGATTATTATATATAATGTAATTTTTATCCGTTATATGGTTCATATTTAATGCATAACTCGATTAAATTGAAATAAACTAAGAATACTTTAAAGATTATTAATTCCCTTAGAATACTTTATAATTATAATAACCCATTAAAACTTCGCTTTAAAATCATAAATTTGACCCTTTTATCTCACGAATGTTATTATTAAAATATTCAAGCTTTAAATTAGAATGTGGTACCGACGAAGCTGGCAGAGGCTGTTTGGCAGGTCCCGTTACTGCTGCTGCCGTTATTTTAAGTGAAAAATTTACTAATGAGTTACTAAATGATTCAAAGCAACTGACCGAAGTCAAACGAGATTTACTTAAACCCCTCATTGAATTGGAATCTTTATCATTTGGAGTCGCTCATATCTTTCAGGAAGAAATTGATAGCATTAACATTCTAAATGCCTCCATTTTAGCCATGCACAAATCCATAGATCAGCTACATCACTCTCCAGAATTTATTATTGTTGATGGCAACAAATTTAAACCCTATAAAAAAATTCCTTTTGAAACTATTGTTAAAGGTGATGGAAAATATATGAGTATTGCCGCTGCCTCTGTTTTAGCAAAAACCTACAGAGATGAATATATGAATAAGATTCATAAAGAATTTCCCATGTATAATTGGAAACAAAACAAAGGCTACCCAACCAAAGAACACAGAGAGGCCATAAAAAAGTACGGTATTACCAAATATCACAGAAAAACATTCAGACTATTATCAGAACAATTAAAATTTGACCTATAAGTTTTTATCTTTGTAAAAATTAATTGATTCATGAAATTCTTAAGGCTAACCCTCTTATTCTTTTTTATTTTTAGCTGCTCCAAAAAAGACATAAATCATTCAAAGCTTTTTTATTTTATTCCAGAGAATACTTCTATTATTTTAAAGACGTCAAATATTGAGAGTTTAAAAAGCAGTATCGATAATAATGATTTTTTAGAAAGCCTTTCAGAAACAAACACCTACAATAATATATATAAAAAATTAAAGTATTTATCACTTATAAAACCAAAAGGAGAAGTACTTATTTGTTTTTCAAAAGACCACTTAGACAGCCTGCAATATTCGGCCATCACCAAATATTCTAACAACTTATTTGTTCGAGATTCCCTGAAAAATTACAAAGAAGAAACCTTAACCTATGGTAACAAATCTATTGTTAAATCAGTTTTCAATAATGAAACTTTTTATAGCACCATTATTGACAGCACATTTTTTACTTCAACTTCAAGAGCACTTGTTGACCAAGCTTTTGAATACGCCAATTCAAATAGTGATTTAGAAAAAATATATCAAACCACAGATGGTGCTAAAATGGCTTCTATCATTATTAAAAATGATAAAAACAATTTAATAAAATCTATCCTTCCTTACCAAATTGTGCCATTAGAAAAACTAACTACCTACCTAGCTATTGATGCAGACATCAGCCAAGATAAAATTTTAATTAATGGTATTTCTCAAGCAAATGATTCGGCACAAAGCTTTATGAACGTTTTTAAAAATACGGTTCCTCAAGAAAATCAAATCCAAACCATCACCCCCGCAAGTTGTGATGGTTTTCTAAGTTTTACATTTAATAATTACAAAGATTTTAGAACAAATCTCATTAAATATACTCAGGTAGACACTTTAAAAACCAGTACTACCCTGTTTGACAATATCATAGAAGTTGGTGTCATTTATGATTCTAAAAATAATGCCGTTGTTTTAAATTCATTGGATGGCATTTCAACTGAAGATGCACTAATAAGTGAACAAAGCATTATTGAAAACTTTAGGCAAGTAGACCTTTTTAATTTTAGTCAGCCTGATTTATTTCAAAAGGTGTTTACACCATTAATATCTTTCAATAAGGCCAGTAAATATTGCATTTTAGACCATTTCTTTGTGTTTGCTGATGATTTAGAACTGCTCAAAAGTATCATTTCAAATTATCAAAATAAAACCACCATAAGTAAAGAACCCTATTTTATTGATGTGCTCGAACAATTAAGTGATGCTTCCTCCTTATTAGTAGTTTTAAACCCTGCATTATTAAATAACATTTTGAATCAGAATACTTTTGAAAACACTTCTGTTTCAATTGAAAAATATAAAACTTCAGCACTTCAGTTTATTTATGATCATGATTTTGCTCATGTGAATGGCATCATTAATAAAACAAAAGTGAAAGCTTTACAAAACTCCATTTCTGAAGAATTAAATATCAAGTTGGATGCTGATTTATTAAATAATCCTCAATTAGTCATTAATCATTTAAATAAGCAAAAAGAAATTGTGGTTCAGGATGTTAAAAACAAGCTATATTTAATATCAAATAGCGGTAAAATACTCTGGAAAAAACAACTGGACGGCCCTGTTTTAGGACAGATTGAGCAAATAGACATTTATAAAAATGGTCGTTTACAGTTAGCATTTGCAACACCTCATAAATTATATATCATTGACAGGAACGGCAATGATGTTTCACCGTTTCCAGGAAATTTCAATGATGCCATAACGCAACCATTATCTGTTTTTGATTATGAAAAAACCAAAAATTATAGATTATTGATTACCCAAGGGAAAAACATATTGATGTATGATACCAGCTTAAAAACAGTCAATGGATTCCATTTTAAATCTGCAAACAATACTATTATTAGTCAGCCGCAACATTTTAGAATAGGCAGTAAAGACTACATTGCATTTAAAACCCAAAGCAAACTTTATTTTCTGGACAGAACGGGAAATATGCGGATGAACCCAAAAACCTCAAGCACCTTTTCAAACGAAGCTATCTATGTTTATAATGATAAGTTTATAACGACCAGTTCTGAAGGAAACCTCATCACCATTGACACCAGAGGCAATAGTGCATCTCAAAACTTAAATATTTCAGAACAGCATCATATGGACTCTTCAAGTAAAACTTTGGTCACCTTAAGTGATAATAAATTAGCCATCAAAGGAAATTCCTTTGAACTGGATTTTGGTAGCTATACCGCACCAAAATTATTTTATCTACAAGATAAAATTTATGTAGCTGTTACCGATTTACAAACTCAAAAAGTGTATTTGTTTGACAGTAATGCCCAATTGCTTTCCAATTTTCCGGTTTATGGAAATTCAGCAATAACACTTGATAATATTGATTCTGACAGCCATTTGGAATTTGTAACTAAAGGCGAAAATAATTCCGTCATTCTATATCAAATAAATTAAGCTATATCTTTCAATTTTACTTAGTATTGCACATTCAAAAAGACAACCGTATTCCTTATGATTTCAAGAAAAAATACCTCTATTTCAAAATTCATTATACATAAAGTTGGTAACAAATTCAACGATACCAAAAATGCCTTTTCAGAAAAAATAGTAGATTTTGATGAAGCGAGTTATGACTTGATGCTACCTTTTTTATTAAGACCCTTTGCCTCTGTCGTGCAGAGCTATCGTTTTAACCATCACTCCAATATTGTTCTTAACGAAATCAACTCCTATTCTAACCAAATATTTAATGAAGATGAAGCATTTATAGAGGTTTCAAAACATATAGTCACCCATTTATATGAGCAGTCCAATTCGTCACAAATAAAAACAGGAGACGTTTTAGTTGTATTATTTGAAGGTGTTGAATACCGTGAAATAACCACGAATGCACTTGGCATTTTTAAAATTGAGAACAAAGTCAACTTTTTTCAAACCTATCTAGAAAATAATAGCTATGATGTACTGGTTCAAAAAGGTATTAGCTCGAAAAAAGTAGATAAAGGCTGTTTAATTTTAAATCAAACAGATACTGAAGGTCCTATTATCTTAAGTGTTGACAATAATAGTTACGATGCACAATACTGGATTAATCATTTTTTAAACATTAAATATGCTGATGATGCCAACAGCCATACCCAGCAATATATTGAGCTGTGTAAAGATTTCTCCTCTGAAATTTTAAAAATCAGTTATGGTTCACAAGAGCAAAACGCCTTTTTAGCAAAAACCATTGATTATTTTAAGGAACATGAAGTGGTTGCTATTGAAAACTTCAAGGACGAAATTTTTGAAGAAGACAAACAAAAATCCCTGTTTGACAGTTTTAAAAAAGAATTTGAAGATGAAAATAATATACTTATCAGGAATCAGTTTGACGTGTCTGAAAAGGTCGTTAATAAAGAGAAAAAGAAAATTAAAACAGATATTAAACTAGATACTAACATACAAATAAAACTGGATATTGACGCACCTGAAGCTGCCAGTGAATACTTGGAACACGGTTATGATGACGACAGGAAAATGCAGTTTTATAAGGTGTTTTTTAATGTAGAAAACTAGTTAGATTCAGTCTAAATATATTGTAAAATCCTTTTAACTTTTTACAATGAATACATTATAAACCTTTTATTCTTAACTTTGAGTATGGGAGAAAAATCATTTAATTACGAGGCTGAACTTTCAAAACTTCATGTAGAACTGGTTCATTTACAAGAGTGGGTTAAATCACAACAATTAAAAGTAGTTATCGTATTTGAAGGCAGAGACGCCTCTGGTAAGGGCGGCACTATTAAACGGTTTACTGAACCTCTCAATCCGCGAGTTTGCAAAGTAGTAGCTTTAGGCGTCCCCACCGAAAGAGAAAAAACACAATGGTATTTTCAAAGATACACACAGTATTTACCCGCAGCAGGAGAAATTGTATTGTTTGATAGAAGCTGGTATAACCGCGCTGGTGTAGAAAAAGTAATGGGGTATTGTACAGAAGAAGAATATCATGAGTTTTTGCGCTCCTGTCCGGAATTTGAAAGAATGTTGGTGCGTAGCAATATCATCTTATTAAAATACTGGTTTTCTGTAAGTGATGAAGAACAGGAAAAACGCTTTAAAAACCGTATTAAAAACCCTGTTAAGAGGTGGAAATTCAGCCCAATGGATTTAGAATCGCGTTCCAGATGGTTAGAATATTCAAAAGCAAAAGATAATATGTTTGCTCATACCGATACCAAACAAGTACCCTGGTATGTTGTTAATGCAGATGACAAGAAAAAAGCCAGACTTAATTGTATTAGCCATATATTAAGTAAAATACCTTATGAACCCATTCATTTAACACCTATAAAATTACCCGAATTACCAGACTATAAAGGGTATGTGCGCCCGCCCATCAATTATCAGACCTTTGTCCCTGAAAAGTATTAATGTCAGTTATAAAAGTTGGGAACTTAACTTGATTTTACAAGGAAATATTTTTAACTTTATACAAAACATTAACAAAGTCTTAATAGATTGGAGATGGAAAGAAGATTAAAAGTTCAGGTGTTTAATTCGAAACATCAATTATTAAATTATGTGAATTCAAATTCAGATAAATTAGATGTAGTGTCAATTTCTTCTTGTCAGGAATTTTTTTTTATAAAACATTTTTTATGGTATTATGAGAAGTAGCTGAATAACAAGTAATTTTCCATTAAAGTCTTAGAACTATTAAAATCTTCATTTTCGATACACACATTATCGGAGGATGTAAAAATCAAACGAATATTTTAGTTAAGCTAAAAAAATTAAATAAAATTTATTTGTTTCATAAACATATTAATCGTAATATTGCAATGTAATAATAAAGACATGGGATTAACTAAAACAGAAATATTTACAGACCAGCAAAATACCATTGCTTTAATTGCCAAAGCCATTGGCCATCCAGCACGTGTGGCTATTTTACAGCATCTCATCAAAATAAATAGCTGTATTTGTGGTGATTTGGTAGAAGAGATAGGCTTAGCGCAGCCCACCATATCTCAACACTTAAAAGAATTAAAAAATATGGGTATTATCAAAGGTAACGTTGAAGGCACCAGTGTTTGCTATTGTATTAATCAGGATAAATGGAAAGAAATTGAAAATTTGTTCACCTCCTTTTTTAATCTTAATATCAATACTTCTGCAAATTGTTGCTAAAAAAAATTAATTTTTATAACAAATTACTATCAAACTATAAAATAATGACATTATCAGAAATTAAAAATCACTTAAAAAATCTAGAAACTATCGCATTTGAATTACCAAATGGAAGCCTAGTACCAAATCATTTTCATGTAACAGAAATAGGAAAAGTATCAAAACACTTTATTGACTGCGGTGGTACAGTTAGAAAAGAAAATGTTGTGAATTTTCAGTTATGGGAAGCCAATGATTACGACCATAGATTACATCCTGAAAAACTTGTGCATATTATTGAGTTATCTGAAAAAGCTTTAGGATTAGATGATTTAAATATAGAAGTTGAATATCAAGATACTACTATTGGAAAATTTGGATTGGATTTTAACGGGATCAACTTTTTACTTACCACAAAACAAACCGATTGTTTAGCTAAAAGTAACTGTGAAATTCCAAACAATAAACAAAACAAAGAACAATCAAATTTATGTGTAACCACATCTTGTTGTTAAATAAATACTGTCACAACTTAATTACTTTAATAAATGAAAACCGAACAGGAATTAAAAGATATTGTGAAATCTAAGTATGCCAAAATTGCTGAACAAGGCAAAATAGAAAACGCCTCTTCGTGTTGTGGCGCAACAACATCATCAAACAAAGTATATAACATCATGATGGATGACTACTCTGATACAGATGGTTATATAAGTGATGCCGATTTAGGACTGGGCTGCGGACTTCCAACACATTTTGCACATATTAATAAAGGCGATACTGTGATTGATCTAGGTTCTGGAGCTGGTAATGATTGTTTTGTGGCCAGACATGAAACAGGCGTAGAGGGAAAAGTGATAGGGATTGATTTTACGCCTATCATGATAGAAAAAGCGAGACTAAATGCTGAAAAATTAGGCTATAATAATGTGGAATTTAGAGAAGGTGATATTGATAATATGCCCGTAAATAATGATGTAGCCGATGTTATAGTAAGTAATTGTGTGTTAAATCTAGTTCCAGATAAGGAAAAAGTGATTAAAGAAATTTACAGGGTTTTAAAACCTGGAGGTCACTTTAGTATTTCAGACATTGTTTTAGTTGGTAATTTACCTGACGCCTTAAAAGAAGATGCTGAAATGTATGCCGGTTGCGTTGCGGGTGCTATTCAAAAAACTCAGTATCTTCAACATATAAACAACGCAGGTTTTTCAAACCTAAAAATACAGAAAGAAAAGCCTATTACTATACCAGATGACATTCTTAGCAAATATTTAAGTCAGGATATGATTAAAGCGTTTAACACTAATAGTACTGGAATTTTTAGTATTACTGTTTATGCAGAAAAACCAGAAACAAAAAATACAAAACCAAAATTAGAACTCTCTGAACTACAGGAAAATAGTGATTCTTGTTGTTCTCCAAAAAGTGGTTGTTGCTAAGCTAAAAAAATCAATATGATTTATACTGACATAAAAAGGGTAATTGATACGCTCAATATTGAAAACCTATCAGCTGAACGACAATCTTTACTTCAGCCGTTAATAGATTTTATTCAACAGAAAAAAAACGATCAACAAGACATCAGATTAAATTTTATTTGTACTCATAATTCCAGAAGAAGTCATTTATCACAAATTTGGGCGCAAGTGATGGCGAGTTATAACAACATCAAAAATGTGTTTTGTTATTCTGGAGGCACCGAAGCTACCGCCATGTTTCCAATGGTTGCTGAAACATTAATACATACTGGTTTTAAAATTAACAAGCTTTCGGAAGGTAAAAACCCTGTTTATGCTATTAAATATTCTGAACAAGACCATCCGGTCATTTGTTTTTCAAAAACCTATAATGATACCTTTAATCCGGCATCTGAATTTGCAGCTATTATGACGTGTTCCAATGCCGATGTTGGCTGTCCGTTTATTCCTGGCGCTGAAAAGCGCATCCCCATCACTTTTGAAGACCCTAAAGCCTTTGACAACACCCCTATTCAAAAAGAGAAATATTATGAAAGGAGTATTCAGATAGCAACTGAGTTGTGTTATGTGTTTTCACAAATAAAATAAAACGAATTATTAAATGAAAAAACTGAGTTTCCTAGACAGCTATTTAACCCTTTGGATTTTCATTGCCATGGCCCTTGGAGTTGGTATTGGATATTTTGTACCGTCTTTCCCAAAAGTAATAGATTCCTTTAGCAGTGGAACCACCAATATTCCCATTGCTGTTGGCCTTATTTTAATGATGTATCCTCCATTAGCCAAAGTGAATTATACCTTATTACCAAAAGTATTTCAAAATGTAAAAATACTTTCAATTTCACTTGTTTTAAACTGGATTATTGGTCCTGTTTTAATGTTTATACTAGCCATTACTTTTTTACAGGACCATCCTGAATATATGGTAGGATTGATATTAATAGGATTGGCAAGATGTATTGCTATGGTTTTGGTTTGGAATGATCTTGCAGAAGGAAGTAGTGAGTATGGAGCCGGATTGGTAGCACTCAACAGTATCTTTCAGGTGTTTGCTTATAGTTTTTATGCATGGCTATTTATAACAGTACTTCCACCCTATTTTGGTTTTGAAGGGGCTATTGTTGATATATCCATTATTACCATTGCTAAAAGTGTCGCCATTTATTTAGGTATTCCGTTTTTATTAGGGCTTTTAAGCAGATTGATTTTAGTAAAACTAAAAGGAGAAGATTGGTATACCAAAAAGTTCATACCAACGATTTCACCAATGACATTGATCGCCTTATTATTTACTATAGTAGTCATGTTTTCATTAAAAGGTGAATTGATTGTTGAAATACCCATGGACGTTTTAATTATTGCACTTCCGCTACTCATTTACTTCGCTATTATGTTTTTAATTGGCTTTTTTGTAAGTAAAGCTATGGGTGCTGAATATGATAAAAATGCTGCCATTTCATTTACCGCAGCCGGTAATAATTTTGAACTGGCCATTGCCGTCGCCATTGCTGTTTTTGGTTTAAATTCAGGGCAGGCATTTGCCGGAGTTATTGGACCTTTGGTTGAAGTTCCGGCTTTAATCCTTCTGGTAAGAGTATCTTTCTGGTTAAGAAAAAAATATTATATTAAATCTGTATCGTCTTAATCTCGGCTTCAAAAAGATTCGTGAAATGTTTGAGTAATTTTTCTTTGACTTCAGTCGTTGAAACTTCCTTAACACCCAATTCAACATTAAGAGAGGTCACTGCTTTTCCACGGATACCGCAGGGAATGATATTATCAAAATAACCCAGATTGGCATTGACGTTAAGCGCAAAACCATGCATGGTTACCCAGCGGCTCGCACGCACTCCCATAGCACATATTTTTCTGGCAAATGGTGTGCCTACATCCAACCAAACACCCGTTTCACCCGGGCTTCTTTCTGCTTTTAAATTATATTCAGCAAGGGTTAAAATGATCATTTCTTCTAAAAAACGAAGATACTTGTGAATATCAGTAAAAAAGTTTTCTAAATCTAGAATAGGATAGCCCACAATTTGCCCAGGACCATGATACGTAATATCCCCTCCTCTATTGATCTTATAAAAAGTAGCGCCTTTATCTTTTAGCTGGTTTTCATCCAGTAGCAAATTTGATAAATCACCACTTTTCCCCAAAGTATATACGTGAGGATGTTCAACAAACAAAAAATAATTATTTGTTGGTACCTGTAATTCTTCTCTTCTGTTTTTAATTTTGGTATCTACAATACCTTTAAACAATGCTTCCTGGTAATCCCAAGATTGCTTATAGTCCTTATTACCTAAATCCTGAAATTCAACACACTTATTCATAGTGTGCAAAATTACAATATTTATTTATGTATTATCTATTAGGGTTATTCAATATAACCAGGGCAGCAATAACACCTGGAACCCAGCCACAAAGCCACAATAAAAATACAATAAAGATGGAACCGCAACCTTTATCTATAACAGCTAAAGGTGGACAAATAATAGACAGCAGAACTCTCCAGAAACTCATTTTGGTTGATTTTAATTGATGATTATCTGTATGACGCTATTCAAAAAGAGTTGTTACAATTATAATAAAAATTTATTTATTACATAACCCTTCCAAGGTATCTTCAATATCAGCAGGTGTGCTCATGATTTTCATAAAAGTTCCCATGGTAAGTTCCGGCCAATGTAAGGCAATTCTATATTTACCATGTAGCATGGTTGCTTCCTTTCCTTGTAAAATGATTTCATATGGTAGTGCTGCAACATGGTCTTCTCCAATTTTTGGTAAGAAATAAGACTCGCCATCTTCAGTACTTTGAAGTCCCACCCCAAATACAGCTACTTCTTCTTTTTCATAAATAAGGGTATATACTTCTTTTGTGTTTCCCATTTTGGCTTTTAAATTATTTGTTATGGTAGCTAATCCCTCTTTGAATGAAGAAAACTCATTTAATATAACAGGATCTGTAAAATAGGGCATCATTATTTTATAATGGTAATTACCCAATTTATCTGCTTCAACAGTCCCTCCAAACAGTGTGAACTCATTCCCTAGAGGGGATAAAGCATTTTTTAAATCCGAACTAAATTTTACAAAAACACTTTTAAAAGTATTGTAGTTTGTTGGTAAATATGCTCTTAATAAATAGTCAGGATTTGTATATGAAATAACCACTTTATTACCCTTCATCACTAATCCAACTTTCATGATGGCTGCCAAAGCCCCTCGATCTTTTACTTTTATTACTGTATTTTTTAAATCATTTCTTGTAAAAGCAATAACTTTCAATGCGCTTTTATTTGAAGGGTTATAAGTACCTAAAACGTTAAATGAATTATCTTCTAAGGTTTGAATCACTTTATCTGATAACTCCTGCATGGAAAGCGTAGATTCACCCACTTTAATATAAGGTGTTAATTCTTGCCCGAAAGAACTCAATTGAACTAACAATAATGAAATAACACTAATAATAAGATGGCTCATCTTTTTAAATATTTAATATTTTTAATTTAATTTTATACTATCAACTCAAGGTAACTCCCTCTTAAATAGTAATACAAAATAAAGGATTATTACGAGTAAAATACATGACTTATGTCATGCTAATGAAGAGATTTTATAGTTAAAAAACGCACTGCACAACCTTTCATTTTTTTAGTAATTTGTAGTAGTTTCGTACTATGAGATTCCACAGAATTCTGTTTATTTTATTAATGGTGTCTTTTTCCATGAAAGCTCAATACAGGTTTAGCGGCCATGTTGATAATACAAAATGGATTGACAATGTTTACTTGTCCATTATAGAAGATTACCGAAAAATCAAAGGTATTTATTCAGAACAAATTATTTCAAAAGTAAATACTGATAGCACTGGCTTTTTTGAGTTTTCGGGTAACCAATTAGAAAATGACAATAGAATCTATAGAATTCATGTAGACAACCGTTTTGATGAAGAACAAAATGAAAATCATTTTAACGGAGATTGTGAAGAGAGTAAAGAAGTGATTTTATTGCTAAAAATAATGATACCATTGAATTCCCATTTTCATTTGAAAAAGAAATGTTTTGCGATATAAAATCCAATAACATAAAAACCACGGTATTTACTAAAGTGGATTCTTTAAAAGAGGAAATGAAATTTGCCTTTAAAGATTTTAGAAGTGATGCCAACAGAAAACTAAATAATAAAAAATGGTTTAAAACTCTGCAGGACTATGGTGCAAAACTGAATGAACCTATTGCCGAGTTGTATATCTATGCTTTTTTGTCTGAGAGAAGTAATGACTTTCATAAGTTTTATATGGAAGACATTCAATCAAACGCTTATTATGATGATTTATTAAACAGATTAACACAGCATTATCCCAATTCAACTTAGGTTGAACAATTTAGATTAGAATTAACCGCTGACAAGTATATTGTTTCAGAAAACTCTGGCGACTACAAATTTAACTGGAATTATGTTCTGTATCTCTTTCTGCTCATTTCAATACTTTTAAATATTTATTTTTGGCTTGCCTTTAAAAAATCAAAAAGAACTGCAAATGCTTTGGAAAATTTAACTAAACAAGAACAAAATATTCTTGCTTTAATTTTAGAAAATAAATCAAATAAAGAAATTGCAGAGATCCTATTTGTGAGTGTGAGTACTATAAAAACGCATATAAACAATAT
>DATCZQ010000204.1:0-15435 GCA_036525815.1 Yeosuana sp.
TTATCAACAACCTTATTTTCTAACATTGAGAAGGCCTTTATCAATTTTTTACGTGTATCTTCTGGTAGAATGACTTCATCAATAAAACCGCGTCTAGCAGCTCTGTATGGGTCAGCAAATTTATCGGCATATTCAGTCTCTTTTTCTTTCCACTTAGCGATTGAATCATCAGCTTCCTGAATTTCTTTTTTGAAAATAATTTCAGCAGCACCTTTTGCTCCCATAACCGCAATTTCTGCTGTTGGCCAAGCAAAATTTACATCAGCTCCAATATGTTTAGAATTCATGACGTCATAAGCGCCGCCATAAGCTTTACGTGTAATTACTGTAACCCTTGGCACCGTGGCTTCACTTAATGCATAAAGTAACTTAGCTCCATGAACAATAATTCCATTCCATTCCTGATCTGTCCCTGGTAAAAATCCCGGAACATCTACTAAAACTAATAAAGGTATATTGAAACAGTCACAAAAACGAGTAAAACGAGCCGCTTTTTTCGAACTATTAACATCCAATACACCTGCTAAAAACATGGGTTGATTTGCTATTATTCCAATACTTCTTCCAGCAATTCTTGCAAAACCAACAATAATATTTTCAGCATAGTCTTTATGAATTTCGTAAAATGAATCTTCATCAATAATACCTTTGATGACATCATGCATATCATAAGGTTTATTGGCATTGTCAGGTACTATTTTAGATAATACTTCCCTGATTTCATCTTCAAGCTGAAAGCTTATTTTTTGAGCGGTTTCTTTATTATTTTGCGGCAGATAACTCAATAATTTCTTTACATCTTCTAAACATTCTATGTCATTAGCAGATGTTTTGTGCGCTACACCAGATTTAGAGGCATGTGTAAAAGCACCACCTAACTCTTCTGAAGTGACACTTTCATTAGTCACCGTTTTTACGACATTTGGTCCTGTTACAAACATATAACTGGTGTTTTCAACCATCAAAGTGAAATCGGTCATGGCTGGAGAATACACGGCACCGCCGGCACAAGGGCCCATAATGGCGGAAATTTGCGGAACGACACCAGAGGCTTGTACATTTCGGTAAAAAATATCTGCATAGCCACCCAATGAACGCACACCCTCCTGAATCCTGGCACCTCCAGAATCATTTAATCCAATAATTGGGGCTCCTACTTTTACCGCTAAATCCATGATTTTACAAATTTTTTCAGCATGTGTTTCAGACAAAGCACCGCCAAAAACGGTAAAATCCTGAGCATATATATATACTAATCTGCTATTTACTGTACCATAACCTGTAACAACGCCATCGCCAAAATAGATTTCCTTTTCCATTCCAAAATCAGTAGTCCTGTGAGTTACTAACATACCAATTTCTTCAAAAGAACCTTCATCCAAAAAATAATCAATACGTTCTCGGGCCGTCAGTTTTTTCTTGGCATGTTGTTTATCTATTCGGGCTTGTCCACCGCCTAAATGTGCTAAGGCAATTCGGTTATTTAGCTTGTTTATTTTTGAATCCATAGCTTATTTATTTGGTAATCGCACTAACTTTTGGTCTTCCATATATTTCTTTACAGCCATAAGAGCTGCTAATTTTTCTTCCGTTTCAGTTTGCCTTTTTAAAACTTCTGCTGAATAATATTTTTTAACGAAATGGGTATCAAATTTTCCAGACCTGAAGGCTTCATGCTCAAAAACGTATTTACCAAAAGGCAAGGTTGTTTGTACACCTTTAATGTGATAATTATCAATCGCTTTAATCATTAACTGAATGGCTTCTTCGCGTGTATCAGCGTAAGTTATTAATTTAGATAGCATAGGGTCATAATAAATAGGTATATCCATACCTTCTTCAAAGCCATTATCCACTCTAATACCTTTACCAACAGGTAATTGATAAACATCTAGATGGCCAACACTTGGTAAGAAGTCATTTAAAGGGTCTTCAGCATAAACACGTAATTCCAGAGCATGACCATGAATCTTTAGGTCGTCCTGTTTCATTTTTAAAGCTTCACCTCGCGCCACTCTAATTTGAAGTTCAACCAAATCAACACCAGCAATGATTTCTGATACCGGATGTTCTACCTGTAATCTGGTATTCATTTCTAAAAAAAAGAAATTATGGTCTGCATCCATTAAAAATTCAACCGTTCCTGCGCCTATATAATCACAGGATTTAGCCACTTTTATGGCAGCTTCACCCATTTCCTGTCTTAATTTTGGTGTTAATATAGCAGATGGTGCTTCTTCAATAACCTTTTGGTGCCGTCTTTGAATACTGCATTCACGTTCAAAAAAGTGCAGCACATTGCCATGACTGTCGGCCATAACTTGAATTTCAACATGTCTTGGTGAGGTCACATATTTTTCAATAAACACGGAGCCGTCTCCAAAAGCTGAGGTTGCTTCACTGATGGCTCTATTCATTTGTGATTCTAAATCACTTTCTTTTTCTACTATACGCATGCCTTTTCCACCACCACCAGCGGATGCTTTAATTAATATAGGAAATCCAATTTCTTTGGCAATTTCTTTTGCTTTTGAAACCTCTGTAATAGCTTTATCAATTCCCGGAACCATGGGTATATTATAGTGTTTAACAGCTTCTTTGGCTGCTAGTTTGCTACCCATAATTTTTATAGCTTTTGAACGTGGTCCTATAAAGATGATATTATTTTGTTCACACAGCTCTGCGAAATCAGCATTTTCACTCAAAAAACCATAACCAGGATGAATGCCATCAACATTTAACTGTAAGGCCACTTCCATAATTTTATCGCCTCTTAAATAGGACTGATTTGATGGGGGTTCTCCTATACAAACCGCTTCATCAGCAAATCTCACATGAGGGGCATTTCTGTCTGCTGTAGAAAATACTGCCACGGTTTTAATACCCATTTTTTGTGCCGTTTTCATAACTCTAATAGCTATTTCACCGCGATTTGCAACTAATATTTTTTTCATATTATTCAAATTCAATTAATAGGGCATTTTTATCTACAGGATCTCCTTTTTTTACTGAAATCGATTTAATAATGCCTTCTCTTGGTGATATCAAAACATTTTCCATTTTCATGGCTTCAAGAATCAATAAAGCGTCATCTTCTTTCACTTTTTGACCAATTTTTACATTAATCTCTAATATAAGTCCGGGCATTGGCGCTTTAATGAAATCAATATGTTTGGTAGATCCAATTGAAAAGCCCATATCTTTTATTAATATATCTAAATCATTTAATATGCTGATATGATATGAGTTATTATTGATCTTTACTTCATATGATTTTGAGTTGAAATTAGAACTTATAATTTCAGATTGGTAGGATTTGTTATTATGAAGAAGATGGTAACTGCTGTCTGAAATTTTTATAGCATCTAGTTTCGTAATGTCTTCTGAAGAAATATCTAATTCTAAATTAGAATTTACATTGACTTTAAAATTCATAAAAATGATTTTTTTAGTAACTATAAAGATAAGATTATAATATATCTTTCACAGTAAATTCATCATCAAAAACTTTGAGATTGCTTTTAAAAAAGGAGATTGCAAATGCGGGAAGGGCTTAAGCAAGAGCGATTGAACAGATTTTTTTCAATGTTATCAAAGAATTTTATTGAAGAATTTATTTCAATACTAAATTTAGAAAGAAGATTTAAGTTGTGATAAAATAGTTATAAAGTTATTTTAATACTATTTAATACAAATTCATAATAAGATTTGTTACTGGGTACAAAATGATTGTTCTTTCCAATGTTATTTATAAGTTCCTGGAAGGCATCAAGGGTTACTAATTTTAAATCTTCAACTTCTCCTTCTTGAGGTATTAATTGTTTTATGGGTACGTTTAATTGAGCTATAAAGGTATGGTGGAATTCATTATCTATAATGCCATTTGGGTAACATTGAAAGCAATCAAAAACGCCAATTTTTTGCATATCATTAGTGTCAAGATCTAAACCTATTTCTTCTTTTACTTCTCTAATGGCCGCATGAGCAATGAACTCGCCAGCATCCACATGTCCCGCAACAGAAACATCCCATAAAAGAGGACAAACAGACTTTGTTGCAGCGCGTTGGGCTAAAAGAACTTCACCATGGATAGTATATAACCAAACATGTGCTGTATTATGATATAAACCTTTAGAATGAATATCAGATTTTAAGGCTTTTTCACCCGTTGGTTTGCCTTCCTTAGTAACAATGTCTATATATTCGTCTTCCATAGTATCTTTTAAAAAAGATTCCTGCATTTGCAGGAATCTAACCATATTTATTTAAAATAACTAAACGTTTCGCCGTCTTTGATATTTAATAAGGATTCATAAATTAATCTGATCACATTTTCAACATCCTCTTTATGTACCATTTCTACAGTTGTGTGCATATAACGCAGTGGTAATGAAATTAAAGCCGAAGCAACACCTCCGTTGCTATAAGCAAAGGCATCCGTGTCTGTTCCGGTAGCCCGAGATAAGGCATTACGCTGAAAAGGTATTTTATGAGCTTCTGCAGTTTCCGTAATTAGATCACGCAGTTTTTGTTGCACTGCCGGTGCATAAGCTATTACTGGTCCTTTCCCCATTTCTAGATCGCCTTGAATTTTCTTTTCAATCATTGGGGTCGTAGTGTCATGAGTGACATCTGTTACAATGGCCACGTTTGGTTTAATGTTTTGAGTAATCATTTCCGCACCACGCAAGCCTATTTCTTCTTGAACTGAGTTTACAACATACAATCCAAACGCTAATGTTTTTTTATTTTCATGAAGCAATCTGGCTACTTCAGCAATCATAAATCCACCCATACGGTTGTCTAACGCGCGACAAACAAATTTGTCTTTATTCAGAATATGAAATTCATCAGGATAGGTAATAACACATCCCACATGTATTCCTAATTTTTCTACTTCATCTTTTGTTTTACAACCGCAATCAATAAATATATTTTCAGGTTTTGGTGTTTCTTCTTTTCCTTTGTCTCTGGTATGGATAGCAGGCCATCCAAAAACACCTTTTACAATGCCATTTTTAACATGGATATTCACAATTTTACTTGGTGCAATTTGGTGATCACTGCCGCCATTACGAATGACATAAATTAAGCCGTTATCAGAAATATAATTAACATACCAAGAAATTTCATCGGCATGACCTTCAATCACCACTTTATATTTTGCTTTGGGATTAATAACCCCAACGGCCGTTCCGTAAGTATCAGTTATAAACTCATCAACATAGGGTTTTAAATAATCCATCCATAATTTTTGTCCATCCCATTCATACCCCGTTGGTGCTGCATTATTTAAATAGGCTTCTAAAAAAGCCATTGACTTTTTGTTTAAAATTGATTTTTTTGACATGATATATTGGTGTTTTTATTCAATTAATTTATGTAAAAATAGTGTGATTTATTTAGTTTTTGCTATTCGGTATTCAATATTTTGTAACAAAAATGACTATTTTCACACCTATTAACCAATTAATAACTTATATAAAACCAAAAGCATGAAGCTAATCATTAAAGATTTAACCAAAACCTATAAAAATGGTGTAAAAGCAATTGATAATTTAAATATAGAAATTGGCACCGGTATGTTTGGATTACTTGGTCCAAATGGCGCAGGAAAATCAACTTTAATGAGAACGATAGCGACGCTACAAAGTCCTGATTCTGGTTCTATTATGTTTGGAGATATTAATATATTGGAAGATAAAATGGCCTTAAGAAAAGTGTTAGGTTATTTGCCTCAGTCTTTTGGAGTTTATCCAAAAATGTCTGCTGAAGATTTATTAGATTATTTTGCAACTCTGAAAGGGGTTCAATCAAAAAGTGACCGACAAAAATTGGTTAAAGAAGTTTTAGAAATTACCAATTTATATGACGTCAGGAAAAAAGAAGTGGCCGGATATTCTGGAGGCATGAAGCAACGTTTTGGGATTGCTCAGTTATTATTAAATAACCCAAAATTAATTATTGTTGATGAGCCTACGGCTGGTTTAGACCCGGCAGAGCGCAATAGATTTTTAAATGTTTTGCGTGAAGTAGGAACTAATTGTACCGTTATATTTTCTACACATATTGTAGATGATGTTAAAGAATTATGTCATGAAATGGCTATATTAAATGGAGGTCAAATTTTAAAACACACCACTCCAATAGAAGCCACAAATGAAATTAAAGGACAAATCTGGACTAAAGTTATAGAGCGTGAGCAGCTAGAAAATATGGAAGCAGCTTATAGAGTGCTTTCATCAAATTATAATCAAGATAACACTTTAAATATTAGAGTTTATTCATTAGAAAAGCCTGCAGATGATTTTAAACAAGCCATTCCACAATTAGATGATGTGTATTTTATTGCATTAAAAGAAGAGCCAATTCTTGTTTAATTATTGCAATCTATCTCACTAAAAAATAAAAATACATGTTTTCTACTATATACAAACACGAATTACAGTATTGGTTTAAAAAACCTGCTTTTTACATTTATATGGCCATATTTTTATTATTGTCATTGTTTCTTTCGGCAAGTTCCGCTGGCATTTTTGATTTTCTAACAGTATCTACAGGTTCTTCAAAAATTGTAAATTCTCCAATTGGCGTTGTAGGACTATTTAATGGATTAACTACTTTTATTTTCTTCTTATTTCCTTCCATTATTGGGGTTTCCATTTATAGAGATTATAAAAGCGAAATGCATACTATTTTATACTCCTATCCTTTTTCAAAAGTTGACTATATTTTTGCTAAATTTTTGTCTGGAATTACTGTAGTAACCATCATTACATTGGTCATTGGGTTAGGAATGATAGTAGGATTCAGATTGCCAGGAACTAATGAAGATATTGTTGGCCCCATCATGTTAATGGCCTATTTACAGGCCTATTTGGTTTATATCATTCCTAATATATTTCTTTTTGGAGCTATTGTTTATGCGGTAGTAACCTTTACCAGAAACATAGCGGCAGGTTTTATTGTCGTTGTTTTATTAATGTTGATTCAAGGAATTGTCTCCAATTTATTATCAGATCCAGAAAACAGACTCATTTCGGCACTTATAGATCCATTTGGTGAGGAGGCAGCCAATTACTATACCCGTTACTGGACCGTTGCTGAACAGAATGAGATGATGATACCAGTAAAAGGGGTTATTCTTTATAACAGATTGATTTGGTTGGGAATTGCTTCAGCTATTTTTGCTTTAGTATTTCGCTTTTTTACTTTTAGTCAAAATGCCTTGACATTTTCATTAAGAAAACCAAAAGGAGAACGTTCTACTAAAAGTAATTTTGGAGGCATTACGCGTATAAATTTACCGAAGGTTGGTTTTGATTTTTCATTTTTTCAAAACTTAAGAACGACCTGGAAACTATCAAATATCGATTTAAAGTACATTATTAAAAGTTGGCCATTTATAAGTATTGTTTTAGTTGGCTTAATATTTATTCTTATTTCTGCGACTACTTTAGGACAATTATTTGGTACCAAAATATATCCAGTAACCTGGCAAATGTTATTAATTCCCGGAACCTTCTTTTCCTTCTTCATTAATATCCTTACTTTTTTATACGCCGGAATGTTAGTGCATCGCGGTAATATTGATAATATGAATCATTTGGTTGATGTGACACCAATACCAAATTGGACGCTCTTGTTTTCAAAATTAATTGCCTTGTTAAAAATGCAGTTTTTAATGCTATTAGTTATTTTGATTGGTGGGATGACCATTCAAATTTATAATGGTTATTACAATTTTGAAATTATGCATTATCTATATGAATTATACATCCTTAATTTTATCGGTTTTGTTATCTGGGCGTTTTTATCGCTTTTTATTCAGACCTTGATTGGAAACCCATATTTAGGCTTATTTATTTTATTAGTTATTTCAATAGGGATACCATTTTTATCATTTGCAGGTATTGAGCAATCCATATTTAAATATAACCAAGGCCCAGGTTTTCAATATTCTGATATGAACGGTTATGGTGCTTCATTCTGGCCATTTATGTTACATAAAATATACTGGTTGTTTGGAGGTATTGTTTTGCTTTGTTTATCGGCTTTGTTCTGGGTACGTGGCTTACCACATTCATTTAAAGAGCGTTTTTCCATAGCAAAGTCACGCTTTAAAGGACCTGTTTTAATTATTTCTATAGTAGGGTTAATTGCCTATTTAAGTTTAGGTTTTACTATTTATTATGAGAATAATATTTTAAACAAATACAGATCTTCAAAAGAACAAGAAGAACGTTCGGTGAAATGGGAGAAGACCTATAAGAAATTTGAAAATGCTATTCAACCAAGAATAACAGCGGTAAATTGCAATGTTAATATTTTTCCAAAGGAGTTAAACTTTGATGCCAATGGTTATTACATCATGGTTAACAAATCTAAAGTTGGCATTGATAGTATTCTGTTAAATTATAATGATTATCCGAGTTCTTTTGAGTTGACGAAGGCAAATGATCTAGTCTTAAATGATACCGTTTTTAATTTCAATATTTATAAATTAAAAGAAGTTCTATTGCCAGGAGATACCTTGAAATTAAGTTTTAAGGTAAACAATAAGCCGAATACCTTCTTGCGAAATAATTCACCCGTATTAACTAATGGAACCTTTATTAATAATTTTCAAATGTTTCCATCACTTGGGTATAATAGTAGCGTTGAATTACAGGATAATGAAGTCAGAAAAAAATATGATTTACCAGAAAATGATTTAAAACCGGAACCTACAGATTCCACGGCCTTAGGAAACACCTATATTTCAAAAGATGCGGACTGGATTGATTTTGAAGCTATCGTTAGTACTTCTTCAGATCAGATAGCCATTGCGCCAGGGTATTTACAGAAGGAATGGCAGGAAGGTGACAGACGGTACTTTCATTATAAAATGGACAGTAAAATATTGAATTTCTACGCATTTAATTCAGCCAGATATGAAGTTAAAAAGGATAAGTGGCATGATGTGAATTTAGAAATATACTATCATAAAGGTCATGAATTTAATTTAGATAGGATGATGGCTGGTATGAAAGCGTCTCTGGATTATAATTCAAAAAACTTTAGTCCATATCAGCATAAACAGGCACGAATTATTGAATTCCCAAGAACCAGTGGAAGTTTTGCACAATCATTTCCTAATACGATTCCGTTTTCTGAAGGGGTTGGTTTTATAGCAGATGTTGATGATACAGATGAAGGCGGTGTTGATTATCCTTTCGCTATTACCGTTCATGAAGTAGCGCATCAATGGTGGGCACATCAGGTTATTGGAGCCGATGTTTTAGGTGCGACCATGTTATCTGAAAGTTTGTCTGAATATGTTGCTTTAAAAGTGCTGGAACATCAACAGGGGAAAACTAAAATGCGTAAGTTTTTAAAGAAAGCCTTGGATGATTATTTAACGCAAAGAACCTTTGAAACAAAACGCGAAAAACCATTGATGTATAATGATGGTCAGGGTTATATTCGTTATCAAAAAGGATCTTTAGTTTTTTATGCTTTAAGTGATTATATAGGTGAGGATACTTTAAATAATGCTTTGAAAAGCTATGTGGAAAAAGTAAAATTTCAAGAACCGCCATATACGACCTCTGTTGAGATGGTAGATTATATTAAAAAGGCGACTCCAGATAGTTTGCAATACGTTATCAAAGATATGTTTGAAACCATTACCTTATACTCTAACAGAATTGTTGATGTGTCTTCAAAAGCATTGGATAACGGAACATATGAAGTAGAAATTGAATTCAATGTGAGTAAGTACAGAAATAACGAAAAGGGCAGAAAATACTATGGTTATAAAGTAGGGGATACCTTAAGTTATCAAACTGAAAACATGAAAAAACCCGAACTATCAGGCCTTTTGGCAGATTATATTGATATAGGTGTGTTTACACAGGAAGAAGTTGATGGAAAAAAGAAAGAAAAAGTCTTGTATTTAAAGAAACATAAAATATCCACTATTAATAATAAATTAACCATTATTGTTGATGAGAAACCCACTGAAGTTGGTGTTGATCCTTATAATAAATTAATTGACACAAGCTCTGATGACAATAGGAGGGAGCTCTAGAAGTTTTTAAATTGAAATAAGCTTAAAAACATCTGGTTTTTGCGCTTATTTTACACTCATTGAGTTTGTTATATTCTTACAATTAAATACAATAATTATTGAAATAAAAGGTTTTTACAGCTAGTAAATTATTAATTTTGAATAATCAATCAGGTTATAATTAGACATGAATTTTTCGCCCTATATATTCATACTTTTTCCTTTCCTTCTTTTTTCACAGATCAATGAAGTTGAAAAAGACTCAACAGATTATGATTACTATATAATTGACGGTGATTCTATACCAAGAGAGACCATAAATTTGGATGAGGTTTATGTACTTAACAAATTAAAATTTGACAGCAAGGAAGATAGAATGCGCTATTTAATTTTAAGACGCAAAACCATAAAAGTATATCCCTATGCAAAAATGGCGGCGGACAGATTGGATTCTTTGAACACAAGATTAGAAAAATTAAAAACTAAGCGTGAGAAAAAGAAATATACTAAGGTCATTCAAAAATATATAGAAGGTGAGTTTTCAGATAGATTAAAAAAACTCACACGTACTGAAGGCCAAATTTTGATAAAGTTGATACACCGGCAAACAGGTGAAACCACTTTTAATTTGGTAAAGGAGTTACGCAGTGGTTGGAGTGCCTTTTGGTATAATACAACGGCCAGTATGTTTGACTTATCTTTAAAAGAGGGTTTTGATCCATTAAATGTAAAAGAAGACTTTCTGATTGAAGACATCTTACAGCGTAATTTTATGAGTGGCATACTAAAACGTCAAAAGGCGGCCAAAGAATATAATTTTTATGATTTAACCGATAAATGGATAAAGCATAAAAACCCTTAGAACTTTATATGAAATTACAATCTCGTTTTGAAGAAAAATTAAACGCACAAACTCACGGACTGGGTGCTTTATTAGGAATCGTGGCCCTTATTTTACTTATTATTTTTGATACTCATAAAACAGCATATAGTCTTTTCAGCGTCATTGTTTATGGGATTTCCATTATCATTTTATTTACTGCCTCTACATTATACCATTCAGTAAGGGATGAACGCAAAAAGCATTATTTCAGAATTGTAGATCATGTGAGTATTTATCTGCTCATTGCGGGTACTTATACCCCGGTTTTATTGATATCATTGAATCATAGTTTAGGATGGACCTTGTTTTATGTAGTATGGGGCATTGCATTATTTGGAATCATTTTAAAATTATTTTTTACAGGTAAATTTGAAATATTTTCAACCTTATTATATTTAGTGATGGGTTGGCTTATAATATTTGATTTCACAAATCTGGCCAAAGTCTTTGGAGAGGGTATTTTATTCCTTTTTGCGGGTGGATTGGCTTATACTGTGGGTATTGTTTTTTATGCCATTCATCGTATTCCTTATAATCATGTAATTTGGCATTTATTTGTGCTGGCTGGAGCCATTTTTCACTTTTTTATGATTTTCTTTTATGTTATATAATTAAGGGTTATGATTAATTTTTTAATGGCTACAACAAAGAAACAATTTGCTGATATTGCTCAATTGGCAGATGTAATCTGGCGCGAACACTATATACCTATAATAGGTTTGGATCAAGTTGATTATATGGTCAAGAACTTTCAGTCTGCAGAGGCTATGTATGCACAGTTTATTAATGGCTATCACTATTTTATGATATACAGCAATGATCAGTTTATTGGTTATATTTCAATTAAGAAGGAAGACGACAGCTTATTTTTAAGTAAAATTTACGTGTCTAAAGATTATAGAGGAAAAAAAATAGGTAAATCAGCTATGGATTTTGTTCAAGAGAAAGCCTTAGAAATGCATTGCAAATCCATTACGCTGGGAGTCAATAGATTTAATGTGAGTGCCATTGCGGCTTATAAAGCTATGAATTTTAAAATAACAGGAGAAATGATAACTGATATAGGCAACGGCTTTATAATGGATGATTATAAAATGGAAAAACTAATCCTCTAAGATTTCTCTGTAATCATTAAAAAAATCTTCAAACAAAGCCATATGTGCATTAAAAAATTCCATAACATCGCGCCAGGTATTTTTGTTGTGAATGGAGACTTTCTCATCTAAAGGCATATAAATTCTTGAAATTTCTTTTTCATTATCAAGCAGGTAGGTTTCTTCAAAAATAACGTCAGGAAGGTAATCGTCTTTTAAAACCGTTTTCAAAGACTGGAGTTTTTCCCAGTATTTAATGCGGTTTTCTAGATCATCTTCAAGGTCAAGGGCTACTAACGCCTGCTTGGTGTCAAAATAAAATTTAAAACTAAAGCCTTTTATTTTGGTGTCATATAAAATCCATTTTCTGGGAAAGGATTTCCCAAAACTGGTCCAAAATTCATGACGTAAAATGCGTGATTCTTCCTTACTAAACATTACATAACGTATGCAATCATGATAGCGATAATAATAGTTACTAACTTGGTCAAGTTAAACTTATGGTTTTCATTGCTTTCAAACAAAATAGTGGTTGAAATATGCAAAAAGATACCAATAACTAAAGCTGAAATCTCATAATAATAGGCTTGGAAAAATACAAAATACTGAGACAAAATAACACCTAAAGGAGTCATTAGGGCGAAAGTAATAAGAAAAAAAGCAATATTAAACTTGCTTAGTTTTGAAGCTAAAAAGAAGGTTGACAATATAATAGCCACTGGTAATTTATGAACTATAATTCCATAAATTAAGTTATGATGGGCTTCAATGGGAATACCTTCTAATACAGAATGAATACATAAACTTATAAATAACAACCAGGGAAATAAAGAGCTGTCTTTATTTAAATGCACATGACCATGTTCTGCGCCTTTCGAGAAAAACTCCAACACAATTTGGAGCATGATTCCTATCATTATAAATAAGCCAATAGATTTATCGTTGTGTTGATAAACTTCAGGTAAAAAATTAAAAACGGTAATAGAGAGTAAAAACGCACCACTAAAGGCCAATAATAATTTTAAATTTTTACGTTGTGCCGGTTTTAAAGCCACCACAATTAAAAATCCTAATAATACAGTAAATATGGGTAGTAATATATTCAACATTACAAAATTCTATTTAAAAATCATTACTAAACGTTCAGAAGTTGCCGGATTAAACTTATTCAGTTTGTAATCACCAAAAACATCCAATAAATAAACACCGGCCTGTTCGAACAAAGATTCAAAGTCAGCTAAACTAAAGGCCTTTACACGTTCCTGAAAACTATAATCCTCACCATTCTGAGAAAAATTAATGTCTTTATATAAATAGCCATCCTTCAAATAACGTCTTAAAAAAAAGGTAATGCCATCCACTACTTTCAATTCTTCTAAAACAAGGTTTTCTAAGACAAAATCAGTATTCATAAAATCAATAACCCCAAAACCAGTGTCGTTTAAATCTGCTTTAATAGCTTTTATGGTATTTAAATTATCCTCTTCATTATCAAAATATCCAAAACTGGTAAACAAATTAAAAACCGCATCAAATTGTTTATTAAATGGTTTGCACATATCATGCACTTTAAAATGCAAGTGGTCATTTTCAAATTGTTTGGCAAATTCAATACTGTTTTCAGATAAATCAGCGCCGGTTATATCATAACCAAGGGTATTTAAATATAAAGAATGCCTGCCTTTACCACAAGCTAAATCTAAAATGGACCCACCTTCAGGAATGTTCAGGTAGTTAGTAAGATTATCCATAAAAGCATGGGCCTCAATCTCATCTCTGTCTTTATAAAGTATGTGGTAAAATGGTGTGTCAAACCAAGAGCTAAACCATTCTGAACTTTCTTTTATCATATACTCTTTAAGGAGGTTACCGCATTGTTAATGCGGTCAGGCTTTCCACTGTATCTTTTGTAAAAAACAAAAGGATGTCGTTTCAATCCTTAACCTAATTTTAAATAAACATTATGTTTCATACAAAATTAAGCTATTTTTGTAATCTATTTATTATAAATAATGGAGAATAATTTTACAATGGTAGCCAAAACGTTGTTTGGCTTTGAAGACCTGTTAGCAAATGAACTGACTCAGCTGGGGGCTCAAGAGGTAAAGACAGGAGTGAGGAACGTTAGCTTCTCTGGTGATAAAGGATTTATGTATAAATCAAATCTGGCATTACGCACGGCTATTAAAATACTAAAACCTATTGAAACCTTTGTGGTTACTGGTGAGCAGGATTTATATGATAAAATTAAAAAAATGCCTTGGGAAGATTATTTAAAACCCACCGGTACTTTGGCAATTGATGCTACCATACATTCTGAATTATTTACCAATTCACTTTATATAGCTCAAAAAACAAAAGACGCCATAGTAGACAGGTTTAGAGATCAAACCGGCGAAAGGCCTAATGTAGATTTGCGTTTTCCAGATTTAAAAGTAAATATCCATATAGACAGACAACAATGTACGGTATCACTGGATTCTTCAGGAGATTCTCTTCACAAACGTGGCTATAAAACAGCAACCAATATAGCACCCATTAATGAAGTGCTGGCTGCCGGCTTGGTAATGCTTTCTGGTTGGGACGGGCAATCTGATTTTATGGACCCCATGTGTGGTAGTGGCACCATACTCATTGAAGCAGCCATGATAGCCTGTAATATTCCACCCAATTTAATGCGTAAAGAGTTTGCCTTTGAACGCTGGCAGGACTGGGATGTAGAGTTGTTTGAAAAAATTGAAGAATCGTTATTAAGTAAAACGCGCGATTTTCACTATAAAATCATTGGGTATGATAAAGCACCAAGTGCCGTAGTCAAGGCCAAGGAAAACGTTAAAAATGCCCAGTTAGATGATTTTATTGAAATCAAGCATGAAGACTTTTTTAAGACCCAGAAAGGGGGCGAAGGCAAGCTGCATATGCTCTTTAACCCACCCTATGGGGAGCGTTTAAATATTGATATGGAAGCCTTTTATAAAGATATTGGTGATACATTAAAACAAAATTACCCGGGTACTGATGCCTGGTTTATTACTAGTAATTTAGATGCTTTAAAACATGTGGGCTTAAGACCTTCAAGAAAAATACATTTAATGAATGCCAAACTGGAGGCACGTTTAGTTAAATACGTCATGTATGAAGGCAGTAAAAAAGGCAAGTATTTAAGGTGATATTTTTGGAGTTCGCTTAGCGAAGTTCGAATTTCCGTAATAAAAATACTATAGTAAAGAATGGGCATTTGTCAGCAGTTATTAACTTTAATGATGACTATTTGTTTTACAATAAAAACTTTAAAGTATGACCAATATTAGTTTTTATGAATAAAATATAAAATACCTTTGTTCTAGTTTTAAATAATCATCTTATGAGTGCAGAAAAAACGTGTTTAGTTTGTAAGAAATCGTCAC
>DATCZQ010000205.1:0-11132 GCA_036525815.1 Yeosuana sp.
AATGTGGAGATAATACCATTTTAATATTAGATGATGGAGTTCATCAACCAGTTATAATACCATTCCCGATAGAATGCAATGAGATTGGTGATTGTGAAGAAACAGCATTGGGTGCAGCAAATGGCGAAGGATGTAACTTCCCTGGAAGTAACTGGGCACCTTATTTTGAATATTCCGATGGTGCTCAATAATTAAAAAAATATTATACTAAAAATCCGGTTCGCAAGAATCGGATTTTTTTTATACAATCTGGTTAACTTAAGTTAAAAACAGAAATAGTACTTTTGCCTTCGAAAATAATCTTGTATGGATTTATCACAAATTAAATTAGTTGTCACAGATATGGATGGCACCTTATTAAATTCTAACCATGAAGTTAGCACCCAGTTTCTTGAATTATTTAAACAATTGAAACAGCATCATATCATTTTTGTTGCAGCCAGTGGCAGGCCGTATTATGGGATCACTGATAAGCTCAATGAAATTAAAAGTGAGATTATCATCGTAGCAGAAAATGGCGGTATTGTGGTTGATAATGACAATATTTTATTGTCCATTCCTATTAACAAGAATAATCTGCATAAAATTGAAGACTTAATTTATTCCAATTTCCATATTCACCCTATTTATTGCACGAAATCAAAAGCTTATTTCAAGAGTAATTCAAATGGTTTTATAAAATTACTATCAGAATATTATCCTAATTTTTCTGTAATCAATTCTATAAATGAAATTGAAGAAGATATTATAAAAATAGCCTTGTATCATCATGAAGATTCAGAAAAACATATTTTTCCGCTATTTGAGAATTTAACTTCTGAATATAAAATTATCATTTCGGGAAAGCACTGGGTAGATATTTCTGATAATGATGCCAATAAAGGCAATGCTATTGAATTATTACAAAAAAGCTATAATATTTCAATAGAAGAAACAATTGCTTTTGGGGATTATAATAATGATATTGAAATGTTAAAGCGCGCTTCATTTAGTTTTGCTATGGAAAATGCGCATCAAAATGTAAAGGATACTGCTAATTATAACACCAAAAGTAATGATGATTTTGGTGTTGAAGTCATTTTAAAAGAATTAATAAAACAAAAGAAAGCCTTTTTTAATCAATAGAACACAACCCTTTTTTGTTATAGTTATCTATAAATAAAAACTTTATAATGAATTTAAAATTTTTAACATCAATCATTTTAATTGTTATTATCACAAGTTGTTCTATCAATAATGAAGATAATAAAATACAAGTTTTACGAAGTGAATGGCATTTAAAAAATGTAAGCGGTGGTTTAGAAGGCGTTAATAATGATTTTGTTTTGAATCAGGTAATTTGGATGTTCAATGAACCGCAAAGTTCATTAACTGTTTTGAATAATAACACCAATACTGTTGAGGATGGTTTAGATTCAGGGACTTACACGTATGCTCTGTTAAATGATGGCAACAATACTTTTCTTATTATCGATGATGGTGAATTTGGAGGTTTAACAATTTTGAATAATATTTTGACCATCAATCAAAACATTACAAGCACTGGATCGGGTGCAGATGGCTTTATTTACACCTTTCAATTAGTCGAAACCATTGAATAAACAGTAAAAAAAAGTTAAGTCTTCTGTTTCTTTTTTCTTGCTGCCGGGAACAATACATTGTTTAAAATAAGTCGATAACCTGGTGAGGTTGGATGCAAATCTAATTCAGTTTTAGAGTCGCCTACCCTATGCTGATAATCTTCAGGATCATGACCTCCATAAAAAGTAAAGAAACCCTTTCCTTTAATTCCGTGAATATATTTCGCTTCTCCATTCGTTTTATTCTCACCCAATACTAATACGTTCGATTTTATTTCCTCTCTTGTAAAGGCGGTTGTTTGTCCCATAAACCCTTTTACTAATGCGGTATGATTTTGACATAACATGCTTGGAATTGGATCCCATTTTGCAGAAAAATCCATTAACGAAAAATAATCAACAGATCTGGTTACTATTCCCATTCTTTTTTGAGTCATATCAATTGTGGAAAACTCATAAACTGATGGATTTCTTTCCAGTTTAAAATCGGTAAAAGCAAAGGTTTTATGGTAATCTATTTTACTTTGGTAATTAGCATCGCTCCCATCTCCATCAAACATAGGTTCACAAATATCAATCCCTTCAGCTGATAAAGCAATATCAAAGCTATCAGCAGCACTGCACATGGCGAACATGAAACCACCTCCAATGACATAATCTCTTATTTTTAAAGCAACATCTAATTTTTCCTGTGAAACCTTACTATACCCTAATTTAGCTGCCAAAGTTTCGGCATCCTTTTTCTCCTGAATATACCAAGCAGCAGATTTATAAGCTCCATAGAACTTTCCGTACTGACCAGTAAAATCCTCATGATGTAAATGCAGCCAGTCAAACGCTAATAAGCCGTCATTTAATACTTCTTCATCATAAACCGTTTCATAAGGAATTTCGGCGTAGGTTAAAACCATGGTAACAGCATCATCCCAAGGTTGTTTTCCGTGCGGAGTATATACTGCGATTTTAGGTGCTTTCTCCAAAATAACGGCTTCCATATTTTGACTTGGGCTACTTATTTCTTCCAAAATAGATTCAGTTTTTGAATCAGAAATAACTTCAAAAGAAATACCCCTTATTTGACATTCACGTTGAATATCCTCGGTATCAGGCAATAAAAAAGAACCTCCTCTATAATTGAGTAACCATTTTACTTTTAATTGTTTTTCGAGTACCCAATAGGTGATTCCATAGGCTTTCAAATGATTCCTTTGCGTTTCAGCATCCATGGGTATAAGTATATAAGATGCAAACGTTTTAACCGAAAAAAAAACTAGAAACACAAAAATAAGGGTCCTTTTCATAGACCGAAAGATACTTAAAAATTAATGTTGTACGACATGCTTTAAGGAATTATTAAGCATTAAAAAGGCACTTCATTATCTTCATCTTCGTTAAAAGAACTGCCAAAAGCTTCGTTTGGACTTGCCTTAAAGTTATCAGCCTTAAAAGTATCATCATTAGCTGCCGCATTCATTTTACTATGAAATTCAAAAGGAGAATCAAAATCATCCAAATTATCAAACTTACCTAAATGACCAACAAATTTTAAACGGATGCTATCAAGCCCACCGTTTCTATGCTTAGCGACAATAAATTCTGCTTGTCCTTCGGTAGGTGAACGTTCATCATCATCCCATTCATCAATTTTGTAATATTCTGGTCTGTAGATGAATGATACAATATCCGCATCTTGCTCAATCGCTCCAGATTCACGTAAATCACTTAACAATGGTCGTTTGCTTCCACCACGTGTTTCAACTGCACGCGATAACTGTGATAAAGCAATCACCGGAACGCTCAACTCTTTAGCTAAGGCTTTAAGGTTTCTAGAAATTGTTGAAATTTCTTGCTCTCTGTTTCCTCCTTTTTGACTTCCACCGGCGGTCATTAATTGCAAATAATCTATAATGATCAATTTAATTCCATGTTGAGAGGATAATCTTCTTGCCTTTGCGCGTAAATCAAAAATAGAAAGAGAAGGGGTGTCATCAATATATAAAGGGGCCTTTTCAAGTCCTTTAACTTTAACATTTAGTTGCTCCCATTCGTGTTTTTCAAGACGACCGGTTCTCAATTTTTCTGATGATAAACCTGTTTCACTTGAAATTAATCTGGTAATTAACTGTACAGAGGCCATTTCTAATGAGAAAAATGCGACAGGTATATTATGATTAACTGCTATATTTCTTGCCATTGACAAGGTTAAAGCTGTTTTACCCATACCAGGTCTTGCTGCTACAATAATCAAATCACTTTCTTGCCAGCCAGAGGTTAACTTATCAAGTTTATCAAATCCTGATGGAATACCACTTAATCCTTCTTTGTTTGAAATCTCTTCAATTTTCTTTTTTGCCTGTATTACTAAACTTTGTGCGGTCTCACTAGATTTTTTAATATTCCCCTGTGTAACTTCATATAATTTAGCTTCGGCATTATCTAATAAATCAAAAACGTCTTTAGTTTCATCATAGGAATCTTCAATAATTTCACTTGAAATTTTAATTAAACTACGTTGAATATATTTCTGTAAAATAATCCTAGCGTGAAATTCAATATGTGCCGATGAGGACACTTTTTGAGTTAAAGAAATGAGGTAAAAATCACCTCCTGCTAATTCTAATTTTGAGTTTTTCTTTAATTGGGTGGAAACGGTTAATAAGTCAACCGGTTCACTATTTTCAAATAACTGAAAAATAGCTTCAAAAATATGTTGATGTGCTTCTTTATAGAAGGCTTCAGCACTTAAAATATCAATAACCTCATCGACTCCTTTTTTATCAATCATCATTGCTCCCAACACAACTTCTTCTAAATCAATAGCTTGTGGTGGTATTTTTCCTTTTTCAAGACTGATAATTGTACTTCTATCTACTTTATATCCCTTAATTTGATTAGGCTGTTCCATGGTAACGAAAGTAATTAAAATGACAGTGTTTTAAAAGAAAAAATGACTTATGATTATGCACCGTTCATTAACATTCTAACTGTTAATAACTTAAAAAAATTGTCAATAACCATAAAAAAATCTGAAACAAAATGCTTCAGATTTTACTATCATATGATTTTAAAAGGATTAGCCTTTAAATACTCCCATATTTAAATATTTGTCCATACGTTTTTCCACTAATTGTTTTGGTGATAAGTTTTTAAGCGTTTCATAAGTCTTAGAAATGGCATTGCTCACTATCACAAAGGTTTGTTCTCTATCCCTATGTGCACCACCTAATGGTTCTTTTATAATTTCATCAACCAGCTTAAGCTTTTTCATGTCTTTTGCCGTCAATTTCAATGCTTCTGCCGCTTGTTCTTTATATTCCCAACTACGCCATAAGATACTGGAACAAGATTCTGGAGAAATTACTGAATACCATGTATTTTCTAACATCAAAACAACATCCCCAACACCGATTCCCAGAGCACCTCCAGAGGCGCCTTCACCAATAATCACCGTAATAATTGGAACTTTTAGTCGCGTCATTTCTAATATGTTTCTTGCAATGGCCTCACCTTGCCCACGCTCTTCAGCTTCTAATCCTGGATAAGCTCCTGGTGTATCCAAAATAGTAACCACAGGGATGCCAAACTTTTCGGCTGATTTCATCAAACGTAAAGCTTTCCGATATCCTTCAGGGTTCGCCATTCCAAAATTTCTATATTGTCTTGTTTTAGTGTTGTAGCCCTTTTGCTGACCAATAAACATATAACTTTGATCGCCAATTTTACCTAAACCGCCAATCATAGCCTTATCATCTTTAAAGCCTCTATCGCCATGTAATTCCAAAAACGATTCTCCACAAATGGCTCTAATATAATCTAATGTATAAGGTCTATTAGGATGACGAGACATTTGGACACGTTGCCAAGGCGTCAAATTTTTATAAATCTCAGTTTTAGCAACAATTAATTTCTTTTCAATCTGAGAGCAGGTTTCCGTGACATCGACTTCACTTTCCTCTCCAATCAATTTACACTTTTGCAACTGATCTTCAAGCTCTTTGATAGGAAGTTCAAATTCTAAATATTCCATAAGAATTTCTAGTTATATTTTAGTTAGTATACAAATATAAAAACTTTAATTTTGATTCACATCTAAGAACCTTTTCTTTTTAGTAATCTCATGTTTTTTAATAGTCCGTTTAATATGACTGTAATTAGAATTAATGCCGCACCATAATAAAAATTAGAACTCATTTTTTCCTTTTCAGGAAATAATATGATCGCCAATATAATTCCGTAAACAGGCTCTAAATTATAGCTTAAAATAACCGTATATGGACTGATAACTTTCATAACATGAACGGCTGCAATGAATGCATAAGCCGTACAAATAGATGCCAAAATAAATAAATAACCATAATCTGACATACTTAGTTGGAAAAACTCAAATGAAAATCCGCCATAAAAAAGTAGTATAAAAAGAGTTATAAAAGCAACTCCGCTTATAAATTCATAAAAAGATATAACCGTTGCCGTGTGCCGTTCTAAAAATTTACCATTCAACACTGCAAATAGTGAAGAGAGAAATGCCGAAGAAATACCCAAAATAATACCTTTTAGATATTTTAATTCACTTTGTGTGATGATAAAAATCCCAGCAATAACAAGTATTCCAAAAATAATTTCATACCAAATTATTTTACGTTTAAAAACTATGGGTTCAATGAGTGAGGCGAAAAAAGCACCCGTTGAAAACATGGATAAAGCAATAGAAACATTTGATACATCGATGGATCCAAAAAAGGTTATCCAATGCAGGGCAATAATAAAACCTGCAACAAAAAGTTTAACCACTGCTTTTGGAGAAATACTAATATCAGTCTTTGATACTTTTATATAAATATACACCAATAAAGAAGCTATCAACATTCTAAACCATACTAACGGTACTGCTGAAATGGTAATTAATTCTCCTAAAATAGCGGTAAAACCCGCAATAAATATCAAAAAATGAAGATGCAGGTAACTTTTAATCTTATCGTTTAGCATTTCTTAAAAGATAAAATGCTAAAATACCGAAAACCATGTTAGGAAACCATACCGCAATGATTGAAGGAAAATTAGATTGTTCTGCCAATACACCAAAAATTTTATCAAAAAAAACAAAAACCATAGCGATACAAATACCTATGGCTAAATTAACACCCATCCCACCCCTGCGTTTAATTGACGATACAGCTACAGCAATTATGGTTAATATAAAGACAGAAACAGGCAAACTCCATTTTCTGTATAATACTAATTCGTAACGACCAATGTTTGAAGAACCTCTTTTCTCTTCCTTTTCTATAAATTTTGATAATTCTGAATAAGGTAATATTTCTGCTATATAAATAACTGGAGTTAAATCTTCTACATCAAATGGAAATAAAGTGTCTTTACTTCTTTCAAAAACTAACTCGTCTTCCATATCCCCTACAGTCCTTTTTACATAATCAACTAGTCTATAAGTCGTATCCTTAGTTATATATTTAATGGTTTTGGCACTTATTTTATATTTAAGCTTATTATCTTCAATATGCTCTAGAGTAAAATTAATGCCTTGCTTATTATTGATATCAAAACTGCTTACATAAATAAACTCATTATCATTGATTTGCCTAAATACATTAACATCTTGTGTCGTTTTTCTATTTGGATGCAAATATTTATATTCAAATTCATTAAAACCTTTACTTGCGATTGGAGCCAGGTACATACCTAGAAATAAAGCCAGTCCTCCAATAATTGAGGCACCAATGATGTAAGGTCTTAAAAATCTAGAGAATGAGACACCAGAACTTAAAAAAGCAATAACCTCTGTGTTATTTGCTAGCTTGGATGTAAACCATATAACCGATAAAAATAAAAAAAGAGGAAATAGTAAATACGCAAAGTAAACGGTGAAATTCAAATAAAAAATCACAATCTCTTTTAAAGGCACTTCATTCTCCAATAATTTTCCAATCTTTTCTGCTAGATTAACTGTAATTCCAATTGGAATAAACAGTAACAACATCATGAAAAATGTAAACAAATAACGCTTTAATATGTACCAATCCAGAATTTTCAATCTACAATCGTTTATTCATTTGATTAACCATAAGATTTTTCCAACTATTAAAATCTCCTGCTAATATATGTTTTCTTGCTTCGCGAACCAACCACAAATAAAATCCTAAATTATGAATGGTTGCTATTTGCATTCCTAACAACTCATTAACAGAAAACAAATGCCTTAAATAGGCTTTGGTATAATCAGTATCGACATAAGTTATACCCATTTCGTCGACAGGAGAAAAATCATCTTTCCATTTGACGTTTTTAATATTTATTGTACCATGAGCTGTAAATAACATACCATTTCTGGCATTTCTTGTAGGCATGACACAATCAAACATATCAATACCTAACGCAATGTTTTCTAAAATATTTATTGGTGTCCCAACACCCATTAAATAACGCGGTTTATCTTCTGGTAAAATATTACAAACAATCTCAGTCATTGCGTACATTTCCTCCGCTGGTTCACCCACTGACAAACCACCAATGGCATTACCAACCGCTCCTGCATTGGCAATATATTCTGCAGATTGCATCCTCAAATCTTTATAGGTACTCCCTTGAACTATTGGAAAAAAAGCTTGGTCATAATTATATTTTAATGGTGTTTTTTCCAGATGATTAATACACCTATCTAACCAGCGATGGGTCATATGCATCGATCTTTTAGCATAATTATAATCACATGGATATGGTGTACATTCGTCAAAAGCCATAATAATATCAGCGCCTATACTGCGCTGAATTTCCATCACATTTTCTGGAGTAAAAGTATGGTAGCTCCCATCTATATGAGATTTAAACTTGACACCTTCCTCTTTAATTTTTCGGTTAGCTGAAAGAGAATAAACCTGGTATCCGCCAGAATCAGTAAGAATATTTCTATCCCAATTCATGAATTTATGCAGTCCTCCAGCCTTTTCCAAAATATCCATTTCAGGTCTAAGGTATAGATGATAGGTGTTTCCAAGAATAATATCGGGGTTAATATCATTTTTCAGTTCCCGCTGATGAACTCCCTTTACAGAAGCCACCGTTCCCACAGGCATAAAAATAGGCGTTTCAATTACGCCATGATCAGTCTTTATAATTCCAGCTCTTGCTTTGCTTTGTTGGTCTTTACCTTTTAACTCAAATTGCATATTCATAAAATCATCAGTCGGCAAACCTACATATTTTTTTTAATTTTAATTTAATTTTATCCTATTAATATGTAGGATCACTGATTCGAATTAATATATTTAAAGACCTAAAAGCACACACAATTCACTAAACTTTATATCAATTGTTATTGACAAAAAATAAACTTGTTAACACTACTCGATATTTGGTTAAAATACAACATTATTACTTTGAAAAACTAGCATAAAAAGTTATTTTTGCGACACAAAATTTAAATAATTAAGACATGCCAAGCACACAACATTTAAATGATCTAACCATTCAAGTAAGACGAGACATTTTACGAATGGTGCACAAAGTAAACTCCGGCCATCCTGGTGGTTCATTAGGCTGTACTGAATTTCTGGTAGCACTTTACAACGTAATTATGACTAGAAAAGAAGGTTTTAACATGGATGGCATTGGAGAAGATCTATTTTTCCTATCAAATGGCCATATTTCACCTGCTTTCTACAGTGTTTTGGCACGTGTTGGTTATTTTCCCATTGAAGAATTAAACACCTTTAGATTAATTAATTCCAGATTGCAAGGACATCCTACGACTTATGAAGGTTTACCAGGTGTAAGAATTGCTTCTGGTTCTCTTGGCCAAGGTATGTCGGTTGCATTAGGTGCCGCGCAAGCAAAAAAACTTAACAATGATCATCATATTATTTATTCATTGCATGGTGATGGCGAATTACAAGAAGGTCAAAATTGGGAGGCTATTATGTATGCTTCTGCAAAAAAAGTTGATAATATCATTGCCACTATAGATCTAAATGGACAGCAAATTGATGGATCAACTGACACCGTTTTACCTATGGGCAGTATCAAAGAAAAGTTTGAAGCTTTTGGCTGGATAGTTTTTGAAATTGAAGAAGGTAATAATATGGTAGCCATTTTAAAAGGCATGTCTGAAGCAAAATCAAAAACTGGACAAGGCAAACCTGTTTGTGTACTTTTAAAAACAGTTATGGGAAATGGGGTTGATTTTATGATGCATACGCATGCCTGGCATGGTAAGGCGCCAAATGATGAGCAGTTAGCTATTGGTTTAGCTCAAAACTCAGAAACTTTAGGAGATTATTAATTCCAATTAGAAAAAAAATGAAAACATACACATATACAGAAAAGAAGGATACAAGAAGTGGTTTTGGTGCTGGATTAACAGAATTAGGAAGGACTAATAGAAATGTAGTGGCACTTTGTGCTGATTTGATTGGCTCTTTAAAGATGGATCAGTTTATTGAAGAAAACCCTGATCGTTTTTTTCAAGTAGGTATTGCAGAAGCCAATATGATGGGCCTTGCTGCCGGATTAACTATTGGAGGAAAAATTCCATTTACGGGAACTTTTGCTAACTTTTCTACTGGGCGTGTTTATGACCAAATACGTCAAGGTATAGCCTACTCAAGAAAGAATGTTAAAATTTGTGCGTCACATGCAGGTTTAACTTTAGGTGAAGACGGGGCAACTCATCAGATTTTAGAGGATATCGGACTTATGAAAATGCTTCCAGGCATGACCGTTATAAATACTTGTGATTACAACCAAACGAAAGCGGCAACTATTGCAATTGCTGATCACCAAGGACCCGTTTATCTACGTTTTGGAAGACCGGCAGTACCCGTTTTCACTCCGGCAGATCAAAAATTTGAAATTGGAAAAGCTATTAAACTAACTGAAGGAAAAGATGTTACTATTGTAGCTACCGGACATTTAGTTTGGGAAGCTTTAGAAGCTTCTAAAGTCTTGTTTGAAAGAGGCATTTCTGCAGAAGTTATTAATATACATACTATTAAACCTTTAGATGAAAAAGCGATTTTAGAATCCGTTTCAAAAACCGGCTGTATTGTAACGGCAGAAGAACATAATATCATTGGAGGTCTAGGTGAAAGCGTTGCACGAGTATTATCATTACACAGGCCAACACCTCAAGAATTCATAGGTACGAATGATATCTTTGGAGAATCTGGAACGCCAGCTCAATTAATGGAAAAGTATGGTTTAAACAGTGTTTCAATTATTTCAAAAGCAGAATCTGTAATAAAAAGAAAATAATATTTGTTTGGCAACGTTTTTGATTTAAGAATACTTCAAATCTTAAAAACAAATATTATGAAAAATTTTAAAAGTGAATTCAATCCGAGTAAAAAAGTATTTTTACTCGGATTATTTTTTGTTTTAATTTCGGCTTCAAATTTCGCTCAATCTGGAAATGGTTTTGGTTTAAAGGCAGGTTTAAATTATAATGCCAATGGTGATTATTTTGAGTCAATTAGCTCAAATGCCCAAAAACCTGATGGAAATATTGGTTATCATATTGGTCTTTATGGTAAAATTTGAACT
>DATCZQ010000206.1:0-8448 GCA_036525815.1 Yeosuana sp.
TGTTTGAAACAGCAAACATGCCGGTTGCTAAGGCATATTTCCATAATAGTGGCGCCATGGCTAAATAACTGTCTCCAAACAATAATGTAATGGCCGTTTCAGGGAATATTGAGCAACCAAGAACAATAACCAAAGCTATAGCGGCAATATAACCAACGTATTTAAACAAAACTGGAGCTGTTTCTTTGCCTTCCTTTTTAAGTTGTACTACCGTTGGTAATAACAACATTACGAACATCCAAGCTATAAAGTATACAATACGGCCAATTAATGCCAAAGACGCATACAAACCGGCTTCATATGATTCGAAATAGTGTTTTACTAATAATATATCACTGTTATTAATGATGATTTGCGTCAGTTCATAAAACGCAGTAATTACAAAAAAACTTCGTACTTGTTTTGACTTACTTGCTTCAATAACAGATAATGTTTTGAAGTTGATATTTTTAAATTTAAATGGCACTAAACCAAATCCAAAAGAGAATAAAATCCCAATCGCTATAACTACTGAAGATTGCATCTTAAATAAAAAGATCAAACCTAATGTGATAATTAGTCTGCTAAACATTTCAGCTTGATATGTAATTGATAAATATTTAAATTCTTTTTTTCCTTGAAAGACACCACGATTAACACTCATAATGAAGTATAAAGGCACTCCGACACCAAAAATGGCAAACATGCTAGATGAGGATGTATTAAAAACGGCTTGTAATTGATTTGAAAAAACGATAATCAAAACACCTAGTCCAAGACCAACCAACGTGGCGTTTTTATATACTTTAGTTATAAAACTGGTAAACACACTGTTTTCAAAAACTACTGAAAATTTAGCAGTCACTAACTGAAATGTCATGGCTACAAATGATAATACCAACAAAAAGGTTATTAATACGGCAGCATCAGCAAATTCTGCAGGACCTAGTAGTCTGCCCAGAATAAGATTGTACAAATAGTTTCCACCATTTACAGCTAAAACACTTAGCATAAATAGTTGTTCTTGAGATATTTTTTTCGTTTTAAAAGTGGAAATTGCTTGCATCTTAATCTAAGTTTTAGAGTTTACTAATTAGGCTACTTTTGAGAAATTAAATTGTTCAAGAAGTTCGTTGCTTTTTTTACCCGTTATTTTAAAATCTACATTATAAAGAAGCGTATTTATATATACTTTATAAAGTGCTAAAAGTCCACTCGTGTCTATTTTACTCACAGAATCGATATTAAGCACCAAAGAATTTTGCGTGTTTAATATAAATTGTAAATGATTTTTAAAAGATTCTGCTGTTGAAGAATTAATAATTCCTTCCGCGAAAAAAGTTCCGTTTTGTTCTGTGATTTTAAAGGCCATAAATTCTAATTTTTTATTTATTATTGTTTTGATTTCTGATACAAATATCCTTCAAGAATCAATCAAAGGTGTTTGAATTTCGACGAGTAGACCATTGGTGTAGACGAATGATTTAAAATGAATGCTTAACTTGCAGTATCTAAAAATCACTCATGACACGTAAATCTTTTTTATCCTTCTTTATGACATTCTTTTCGCTTTTGGGATTTACTCAAAACATGCAGGAAGGTTTTACCTATTTAGAAACGGGCAAATACCAGCAAGCAGAATCTTTTTTTGAAACTGTTTTAAAAGAGTATCCGGAAAATAAAACGGCGCGTTTATGCTATGGTCGTGCCATTGGATTAAATAATAATCCTGAAAAAGCAGAAAACCTTTTTACCAATTTACTCAACGATTTTCCAAATGATTTTGAAGTAAAACTTAACTATGGCGAATCATTACTTTGGAACAAAAAGTTTAATGAAGCAAAAATCTATTTTAATGCTTTAATTACTGAAGATCCTAAAAGTTTTCCAGCGCTTTTAAGTTATGCGAATACGCTCTCCAATTTAAAAGAATATGAAGAAGCCTTGGTTTATGTCAATAAAGCGTTGGATATTTTACCAGGAAACCCCAATGCCTTAAATTCTAAAAAGTATATGTATTTAGGTTATGCCTACCAAAAACAACAGGCTCAACAATATGAGGAAGCTGAAGCGCTTTTAAAAGAAAACCTTTTGCTTTTTGATAATGATAAAGACACCTTACTCAATCTGGCAAATCTGTATTTAATTGCTGGCAAATTTGATAAGGCGGAAGACACCTATAACCTTATAGGGTCAAATCCCAATGATAAAACGATAGCTCTAAACGGACTTGCTTTAGTGAAACATTTAAAAGGCAAAGAAAAAGAGGCTTTAAATTTTGGCGAACAAGCCTATAATACCCTTCCAAATTTACAAGACACACTGGTAATAAAGCAAACCAAAGAACGCTATATTCAAGCTCTTATTTGGAATAAAAAATATAAAGAAGCCAAAGATTTAATAGATAATCTGATTGGACAAGACCCCAATGAAAACTGGGTTTTAGCGCTACGCGCCACATTAAACATTTATAAAAGTGATTTTAATAAAAGCGTTGAAGATTACAACCGTATTTTAGTCAATGACAGCAGTTCATTTGATGGTAATTTAGGGAAAGCCAATGCTTTAAAAGCATTAGGATATTATGACGATGCTTATCAATCTGCCAATAACACTTTATCGTTTTATGACAATCAAAAAGATGCCGCTAATTTTATTAAAACTTTAAACACCAGTTTCACGCCTTTTCTAGAAACCAAAGGATCTTATACTTTTGACAATGGTGATAATGAAGCATTTTCCGTTCAAACGAATTTAGAATTTCCAACCTCAACCAAGTTTAAATGGTTAGCCAGTTATAGTTACAGAAACACAAGTAATAGCGTGACCAATAACAAAGCCAAATCAAACAATGTCTTATTTGGTTTAGCCTATCAGCTATTACCAAATGTCACTTTTAGTGGTAGTGCCGGTATCAGCTCAGCAAAAGCTGAAACCACTGATTACACGCAACTACTAACAGATCTTTCTTTTAATATAAAACCGTTTAAACTACAGACTTTAGATATTGGTTACAAACGCGAAATACAAAGTTTTAATGCCGATTTATTAGACCGTGAAATTGTAATGAATAATTTTTATGCCAACTACAACATGAGCACAAATTTTAACCTGGGTTGGTTTACACAATACTATTACACCTCACAAAGCGATGACAATGCCAGAAACCTGTTATTTACATCGTTATACTATAATATTTTAAGCAAACCATCATTAAAGGCGGGATTTAATTACCAATATATAACCTTTAAAGACCAGGTGCCTTCTATTTATTTTAGCCCGGAAAAATTTAATGCCACTGAAATTTTTATTAACCTTATTAAAGATGAAGCTATTACAAAACCAAAAGAATGGTTTTACGAGTTAACCGCGGCTTTAGGGTATCAGTTTATTGAAAACGATCCAAAACAAAGTACCTACAGAATACAAAGTAAAATAGGGTATAAATTTACAGAACGTGCATTGTTAAACTTATACAGTACACGAAGTAATATTGCTTCTGCCACAGCCGCTGGTTTTACTTTTACCGAAATTGGGGTGCGTTTTAAATGGTATTTATTTAAGCAGCCTGGTTTTAGGTAATGTTTATGTATAAAAATAGTGCTGTTTTATGTGCGAGAATTTTCCGAAGGAAAATCAGAAACTGATAAACAAGCAACTGACATTGGTTTAGCTAAAATTAGCAATTTTTTATATGCCGTGTTGTAGCAAGTTATTCTTATCCTCTGTTAAAATTAAATATCTGTTTTTCCCAATTGTTATAAACTACATTGGATATAAAAAGGCAACCGCTGCAGGGCCAATTAAAAAATTCAGATTTCACGTTCTTTATTATTCCATTCAGAATTTCTTTCTATTACACTTTTTGTCATTGATTCAGGTTTTTCTCAAATGTGCTACAACGTTTGGTTTATAGTGCGTTTTAATGCGCTATATATGCTGTTGTGTTCAGTTCTTGGAAGCATTAATAGCCAGCTAGTTTTATTATTTCATTTGGCATAAGCTCACTTAATTCTAAAATGGATTTTCTAGACTTAATCATTGCTTTTCTTACTAAAAAATTTCCGGTTCGATAGCCTATATAGGTCCTGCCATCAGGGTGTTCACCCATGACCCAATCAGAGTAACTTGCATCGAGTGGAAGGGCTAAAATCTCCTTTACCCATTTATCGGCCTCATCAGTATAGGCATTTACCTCATTTATATTTCCTGTATATATTTCTGTAAATGCAACAGCTAATCCTTCATTAACCATTGCATTAGGGATTCCATAACTAAATTTGTTATCCTGTATAGCCCAACCACGGGACAAATGATGTAATTCGTGAAAAATTGTAGACTTGATACCTTGATATACCGAATCAATTACTCCTCCCTTGTAATTGTGTGATATTTGGATGAGGACCAGTGGTGGACTATTGGTTTCTGTCCTTCCAGTTACTCCGCTAACAATATCAAGATCCCAATCCACAGCCTCAACAATTACCTTTATACTATCCGGAAGTTTTAGTAAAAGATCTCGAACCTCATCTTCTGAATTCCTTATCACTTCAGAGATGAAAACTTTTTGCGGTTCCGTAAATTTGAGAGAGTCTTCTTTAAAGACAACATCCACGTTCGCTATTGGGGATTTCTTCGAATTAGAATTGCAGGAAATAATGCATAATATTGGAATAATTAAAACAAGACTTCTAAGTATATTCATTTTATTTTTTTATAGGAAGACGACACATAAGATTTAATATTACCACAAAGACTAATTGTTCTCAAATTGTAAACAACTTAGGGATAAGAACCCTTTTAAAAAAAGCTATTTCAAATCAATATGAAATATAGTACAAAAACAACAAAGGGCAAAGAAATTAATCTTCACCCTTCAAATACAGAATAATTACTCTTAATTATTCAATTACAAAAGTTCCATTATAATTATAATTGTTGCTGTCTTTTAAAATGTATTTATAAATTCCCACTGATAAACTTGGCGCATGGTATTCTACTTTATTATTGTTGGCTTGTAAATGTTGAACATCTACCGTTCTGCCAAGCATATCAACCACTTGTATATCAACATGGCTTGAAGGGTTATTAAGTTTTATAGTAGTACTTGTGCGAAACGGGTTTGGATAATTTTTTAAGGCTTCGCGCGCTGCTACTTTAACATCATTAACCGCTAGTGAAGAGGCCTTTTTAAAGGCTAAACTATTAATGGCCATACTGTACGACTTATAGTTTACATAGTCTCCAATAACTGAAAACACTACGGTTTTAATATTGGTAATTGGTTCAGAAGTTCCATTGGCGTTTACAAAATCGTTAAATGAAATACTGTAAAAAGTTTCAGTGTCATTGGCAGGAATAGTATAACGCATACGGTTGTTCCAGTCTGCTAAGTTTTCAGGCATTAAGATAATTTCTACAGGTTCTGCATTAGTCATATTAAACTGAATGGAATTAAAATCTTCTACAAGTAACGTTTGGTCTCCTGGTAGTAAGTGTCTGAATAAATTCACATTTCCTTTAACCTGACCTGAAACAGATGGCTGTCTTTCAACCTCATATAAATCATCCGCATAATCTATAGCGTTATTATTTACATTAAAACTATCAACAGTAGCATAATCTGCCAAATAATCCACTCCCCAAGGTCCATCAGCAAGATATAATGCATCTTTCTGATTCGATTCTGAGGTAGATAATGAGAGTCCGATATCAAATAAACTTCCTGTTTCTATAGTTAAAGTTTCATGTAAGTTACCTGTTAAGGCTATATTTTTGCTCATGTTAGTACGATTAGAGACTTCGGTAGAGGTAATATTGCCTTCAAAAGTCATAGCCTTTGCATTTGCCTTATTAATTATGTCAAGATGAACTGCTCCGTTTGAATAGTATCCAGAGCGCACAAAAACAGTTGGAACCGCATTATTAACTTTAACACTTGACAATTTTTTTACTGCATTAAGGTTTTCTATAACACTATTGCATAATGAGAAGAGTTGCATATATGAACCGCCCCATATTTGGAAATTATAGTAGTCGCCTGCAGGATATTCTCCGATATTCCAAAAGCTGAACAATTGGTTATCCACATCTCCTTTTTTTATTGAAAAGCTAAGTGTATACTCAATCTCACCTGTAGCTCTTTTTAGTTTTGTGCTAATTATTTGATGTCCACCAATTAAAAATGTGGAGGCATCTTCTAAATAAGAATTGTTTAATCGATCACAAATAATTTTTGAATGGTCATAAATACTGCCACTTGTTTCTGTTGCAAAAATGGCTGCTATTCTGGCATCAGCCTGATAATAATCAACCGAAAATATTTGAACGGCATTGGTAATTCCTAATAAATCTTCAGGACTGGACACAAAAGCTGTTTCTGTACCTGTATATCCTGTACTTGGTAAATAATCTTCTAAAGTTACCGTTGTTTTAAGACTTGTTGCCAATTTGTTTGTGCCTTTACTATAAAGGTTTTGTGTGTTTTTTGTATAAACATTTTGTAAATCTTTCTTATTAGATACGGTTCCTTTTTTTATGCGATTAAAATTGCGTTTAGCAATAAGCCTCGCTAAGCTCCCATTACTTTCCAATCCACCATCATTTCCAGAAGTGACTGTAGATTCATTACTCGCTGTAGGTACAATAAAAAGTTCAGAATTTGTAGAATCTGTTACGGTTTGATTACTTGAAGCTCTGTGAACGCTAGCAATTACATCGTAAGTGCCGTAGACTAATTCGGTATTTTGAATAGGTAAACTCCAGTTCAGACCATTAATTATAAGTCCATTACTTTCATTATAGATTTTTTCATTAACAGTGACAGAAAGTGTATCATCTCCTAACATGTTACCGCCCCAAGAGCCTGTAATAATGGGTGTTGTATCTTCAGTTATCTGGCTGTACACTTTAGGTGTTACAATAACTCCTGAAACTATATTATTTAATGAACCTTGAATAATTACGCCTAATTCTTCCCAGGTTTTATCTAACTCACCAGCTATGGAATCATTCACACCGCCAACATCACCATTAGATGTTTGACTGGTTGATGTGAAAGCATATAACGCAATTATAGAATCGCCATTTACAGATAAGCCAAAATTATTTAGGACAAAGGTTTTTAAAATTTCCTCAGTAAATCCAAATTCAATCCAATAATCGGTTCCGCTATTGCCACCGTCAATATCTGTTCCAGCACTGTAATCTGAAATTGAAGCATTTCTGGCTGTTAAAATTAATTCGTTATTCTGAGTACCATTCAACCAGGCAGTCTGCGATGGAGAAATACCGGATTTAGAATAATCTCTTATATGAAGAGACACGAAAGGCGTTTGGGCTTTAACGTTTGCTTCTATAAAAACATCTGCAATTAGGTCTCCAGAAACGTCGATACCAAAATAAAATGAGGTGTTAGGATTACTTTGTCCCATGCGGGCTCTGAAATAATAAACCTCATCTGTGATGCCATCTGTAAAAGTCACCGTTTTCTTTTGGGTTTCCATTAAAGCATAGGTCGCATTACCAACAAAATCAGTATCAGCACTAGATTGCTGATCATCATTAGGATCAAACCCGTTAAGTTTGATAAGAGACGACCAGTTACCAGATGCTTTTTGCACAATGGATTGGTTTTGCGCCCCACTATTTAAGGTTATTATAAGGACTAAAAAAAGTATAATTTTACTCATGGTACATTAATTTATACCACAAAAATATTATACAATAAGAGTTTAAATTTTAATTTTCGATAGATGAAAATTAAGTGTAGACGAATGGTGCAATAGGTTAGTTAAACGCTTATAGCAGATTTAAACGTTTCATTAATTCTGGTCTGTTAGAACGGCTTACAGGAATTACATCCTTTTTAATAAGCACACTATTGTCTTCAATATCAACGATTTTTTTAATATTAATGATAAACGAACGATGTACTTTTAAAAACAGATCTTGAGGCAATTTATCTTCAATTTTCTTTAAGGTTGAATGGACAGTGTAATTTTTTTCTTCTGTTTTTACAAGAATATAATCGCCTTTGGCTTCCACTAAATAAATACTTGGAATATCAATTTTAATGAGGCGCCTATCTATATTAACATACAAATCGTTGCCGGATGAGGCTACCTCTTTATCCGAATTTGAAGATTCAATCTCTTTTGGTGCCTTTGTTTCGGCCTTCTGAATGGCTTTTTGGAAACGTTCTGGTGTGATTGGTTTAACTAAATAATCAACAATACAGACATACTCAAACGCCTGAATAGCAAAATTTGCATCAGATGTAGTCAGTATTATTTTTGGTGGATTTTTTATTGTTTCAATAAAATCAAACCCTGTAAAATCAGGCATGTGTATATCCAGAAATATTAAATCTACTTCGTTTTGATTTAAAAATTTTATGGCTTGAATTGCGTTAGGGAATTCTTCTAAAACGTTAAGGCTTTTTACATTCGTGCATAATTGGCCAATAAT
>DATCZQ010000207.1:0-13473 GCA_036525815.1 Yeosuana sp.
CAATTTTTGCCTTATCATCTGCACCAGAAGAACGCACGTTACTTAATTTTTTTGTTTTGGTAACATTCACAGTCATATCGTCGCCACGTGAATTCTCACCAATAACCTGACCTTCATAAATATCTTCTCCTGGATCTACAAAAAACTTACCTCTATCTTGTAATTTATCAATGGAGTAAGGAATGGCTTGGCCTTTTTCCATAGACACCAAACTTCCGTTTTGACGCTCAGGAATACCTCCTTTTAAGGGTTGGTATTCTTTATAACGATGGGCCATAATAGCTTCACCTGCAGTAGCAGTCAATAAATTATTACGCAACCCTATAATGCCTCTTGATGGAATCATGAATTTACAAATCATTCGATCACCTTTGGCCTCCATACTCAACATTTCGCCTTTTCTTAAAGAAACCATTTCAATGGCTTTACCCGATACTTCTTCCGGTAAATCAATAGTCATTTCTTCAATTGGCTCACATTTCACACCATTAATTTCTTTGATGATAACCTGTGGCTGACCAATTTGCATCTCATACCCCTCACGTCTCATCGTTTCAATTAAAACAGATAAATGCAATACACCTCTACCAAAAACTAAAAACTTATCAGCACTCTCTGTTTCACTTAAACGCAATGCTAAGTTTTTCTCAAGCTCTTTATATAAACGTTCTTTTATATGACGAGAAGTAACAAATTTTCCATCTTTCCCAAAAAATGGAGAATCATTTATGGTAAACAACATACTCATTGTTGGTTCATCTATGGCAATAGTTTTTAAAGCCTCAGGATTTTCAAAATCAGCGACTGTATCTCCAATTTCAAAACCTTCTAATCCTACCAAGGCACATATATCTCCAGCTTGAACCGATTCTACTTTTTTACGACCTAATCCTTCAAAAATATGAAGTTCTTTAATTTTAGATTTTGTGATTTTACCATCTCTTTTAACTAAAGAAATGTTCATACCTGTTCTCAATTCACCACGTTGTAAACGACCAATGGCAATTCTACCTGTAAAAGATGAATAATCTAATGAGGTGATGAGCATTTGCGTAGATCCTTCATCAATTTTTGGAGAAGGGATATGCGCAATGACCATATCTAACAAAGGTTCGATATTTGTTGTTGGTTTCTTCCAGTCATCACTCATCCAGTTATGCTTTGCAGAACCATAAACTGTAGGGAAATCTAACTGCCATTCTTCAGCACCTAATTCAAACATTAAATCAAAAACAGATTCATGCACCTCTTCTGGCGTACAGTTTTCTTTATCTACTTTATTTATAACCACACATGGTTTCAAACCTAAATCAATGGCTTTCTGCAATACAAATCGGGTTTGAGGCATCGGTCCTTCAAAGGCATCCACTAATAATAAAACACCATCAGCCATATTCAGTACACGTTCCACTTCACCACCAAAATCCGCGTGACCCGGGGTATCTATGATATTAATTTTTGTGTCCTTATATATCACCGAAACATTTTTTGAAGTAATTGTAATACCTCTTTCACGTTCCAAATCATTGTTATCAAGAATTAAATCACCAGTATTTTCATTGTCACGAAATAAATGACAGTGATACATGATTTTATCAACCAAGGTCGTTTTACCGTGATCTACGTGCGCAATGATTGCAATGTTTTTTATATTAGCCATAATAGTGCCTTATTTTAAGCGTGCAAAGGTAATTATAAATAATGGATAAATTATACATTACTATTATTTTGGGTATTCCCTTTTTTTTAAAGATAAAAAAAGGGCGCGCTATTCACTGTATCTTTCTTGTTTTTAACACATTAAAACAAGAAAGGATGCCGTTTCTATCGCTAATACAATAAAAATTTCAAATCCACTTTCATACAATACATATTACCTAATAATTAAGTTTTAATAGTATCTTTGCTCAGAAATAATCAGAAACCATCTCATTTATGACACTTAATGATGTCCCAAAATTAAAATACACCAATTCCAATAACTTTTTCCTGTTATGTGGCCCATGTGCTATTGAAGGAGAAGATATGGCTTTAAGGATTGCTGAAAAAGTAGTAAAAATTACAGATTTACTTCAAATTCCATACGTGTTTAAGGGGAGTTTTAAAAAAGCTAACCGCAGTAGAATTGATAGTTTTACGGGAATTGGAGATGAAAAAGCCTTAAAAATACTTCAAAAAGTTTCTAAGACTTTTGATATTCCAACGGTCACAGACATCCATGAAATTTCTGATGCCGCTTTGGCTGCAGAATATGTTGATGTGTTGCAAATTCCTGCATTTTTAGTTCGACAAACAGATTTAGTGGTAGCTGCTGCCAAAACCGGAAAAGTGGTGAACCTTAAAAAGGGACAATTCATGAGTCCAGAAAGCATGAAACATGCCGTACAAAAAGTAAAAGACGCTGGTAACGATAAAGCATGGATCACTGATAGAGGGACTATGTTTGGCTATCAAGATATGATTGTTGATTTTAGAGGTATCCCAACCATGAGGGCTTATGCGCCTACCGTTCTGGATGTAACCCACTCCTTACAGCAACCCAATCAGATGAGCGGTGTAACTGGGGGAAGACCAGATATGATTGAAACCATTGCCAGAGCTGGGGTGGTTAATCATGTTGACGGCTTATTTATTGAAACACATTTTGATCCTGCCAATGCCAAAAGTGATGGAGCCAATATGCTACATCTTGATTATTTAGAAAAACTGCTCACCAATTTAGTTGCCATAAGAAAAACTATAAACCATTTAAATTAATAAAAACCAGAACTTTTTAATTTCACTTATCCTACCGACCTGATGCGGCAGTTAGTAAAACTATGGAATTAGTGTAACTAAAGTTTTAGTTTGAGATCTCTATATTTTATTTTAGTCAGGATTATTATTCAATAGAAAATATTTTTTCAAAAAATCACTTCTAATATCTATCTTAAATATTAAGATAGTTTTTTTGATTAAATAAGTTATTAATTTGCTAGGTTAATTACTTGTTGTTTTTCAAATTCTCTTGTTATATCAAATTTGTCATTTCTAAAAAAAGCATTACTTTAGAATTACCAACCAAAACTACAAAAATACTTCTTCTACTCATAAAGTCAATTTATGATTAAAGTATTCAATTCTATTAGGCAAAAACTAATTTCACAAAACAAATTAAGTAAATACTTAGTGTATGCCATTGGCGAAATTATACTCGTGGTTATAGGTATTTTGATAGCACTTCAAGTTAACAACTGGAATGAAGAATTAAAAACAAGAAAAGAGGAACAAAATACTTTGGTGAAACTATTTAGAGAATCAGATGAAATAGTTAATTATTTAAATGATGTATGCAACAGGTATGATACCTTAATTTTAAAAATCAACAAAAGTGCAAATGCATTAAACAATAAAGCATTAAATGAAATGAGTGAAGAAGATTTTGCTTTTGGCGTGTATAGCACCGCCTATTTTGAATCTATTTCTCCCCCCAAGAGTACTTTTGAAGAATTAAACAGCACAGGTAAAATAAATGCTATTCAATCTGAAAGTGTAAGGATTAGCATTAGCAATTATTATTCAAAATTAGAATATATCAATACTCAATTGGTGTATTTTAGAAATCAATTTACAAAACCTGTAGATTATGGCAGCAAAGACTTTGTTTATAAATATGACAAAAGGTCTAATGAAAAAATAAAAGCATTGGTCAATTTTAATAATCTTGCTAATAATGACCTATTTATTAGTAAACATGTAAAAGCCCTTCGAGATCAAATTGTATTTAATGAGGATAGAAAGGTCCTCTTGGGTTTTGCTAAATCAATGTATCAAGAATTAAAAACAGAAGTTGGTAAAAACAATGATTAAATTTTTTAGACATGTACGCCAATCATTAATTATGGAAAATAAAACCTCAAAATACTTTAAATATGCTCTTGGCGAAATCACTTTGGTAGTCATCGGAATTTTGATTGCCTTACAAATCAATAACTGGAACGAAACCAAGAAAGACAGAGCCTTTGAAGTTAAAATGCTGAAGGAAATCTACAAAGCTTTAGAAAATGACCTCGAAAGCTTTGAAAGATTAGTTATTAGAATGAAAAAGCTTGATACTGCCACTACCATAATGGCAAAACACATCTACGAGCAATCGCCTTTTCAAGATTCACTTTCCGACAGGGGAGATTCCAGATGGTATATGTTAAGAATGGGTATACAGTACCAATATAATAGAGGCCCTTACGAAGCCATAAAATCTTCTAGAATTGATAGAATTTCCAATGATAGCCTTAGAAATGCATTGATTAAGCTATACGATTTTGATTTCCTAAGAAATGAAGAAATGACAAAATGGATGGATAGAGACTATAATGAACAAAATGCGAAATTATCATCCTTTTTAGGAGACACAAAAGTTATTCTTGATAATGGGGAATATGAATTTGATAGAACATTTCCAGAAGACTTATTTAAAAACCATAAGTTTATTAACCTGGTAGGCGATATAAACCAACGTGGAAAATCTGTAGGTTACTCTTTAAATAATATGATTCCAAAAATGAAAAATATGATGGCTCAAATAGACCATGAGATATACCACAAAAACTAAACTAACCACCAAAACCAATAATTATGCAAAAAACCAACAACTACATAGGCATCTTTTTAATATCACTGGCAACACTTTTGTTAGAACTTTCATTAACTCGTGTCATGAGTGTCTCACTTTGGTACCATTTTGGCTTTTTGGTGATCTCCACTGCCCTTTTGGGCTTTGGTACCGCAGGTGTGGTTTTGGCAAGCTGGAAAAACTTACGGGAACATTATAATTTAAGCAAGTCGCTTACTTGGTTGTCCATTTTATTTGGCATAGTAACCGTGCTTTCGTTTTACGTACTTCAGAAAATTCCATTTAACCCCTTTTCTATAGCCACCGACTCCAGACAACTTTACATAATGCCTTTATATTATCTTACTATTTCGGCACCCTTTTTCATATCTGGGCTCATCATCTCCTTACTGTTTACGCGTATTTCCAAAGATATGAGCAAGCTCTATGCCGTAGATTTAATTGGCGCTGCTATTGGTTGCTTAATTATTGTATGGACCATGCCAAATTTTGGAGGCAACGGGTCTGTAATTATGGCTGCCGCCATTGGTTCATTGGCAGTTTTGGCTTTTAGCGAGCAACTGAATTTAAAACTAGTAGGACTGATTTTGTCTATTATGTGTATTGCTATAGCCATAAAAGCAGACGAAGTTATTCCAATTTCCATTTCAGAAAACAAAAGAAATCCTGAAAGAAAATACGAACCGATTTATAAAGAATGGAATACCTTCTCTTTTATTGAAATTTATGAGCGAGAGGCAAATCCAAAAACAGGATTTCCAGGTGCACGACGCTTTGTAATTGATGGTGGTACTGCTGCGACAGGCATGTGGAATATGAGTTATGGCCTTGAAGCAGCTCTTAATAAATATCCTGGTGATTCCTTATACGAATCCAATGTGGCTTATTTGCATATTTCAAACCCTTCCATTTTAAATATTGGAAGCGGAGGCGGACAGGAAGTTTTGGATGGTTTACATAAAAACGCTAGAAAAATAACCTGTGTTGAAATCAATCCCATAATCAACAAAACGGTTAAGCACACAATGAACGAATATTGGGGAGGACTTTTCAATCATCCTAATGTGGAATTGATAACCGAAGAAGGTAGAAATTTCATTAATCGCAGTGATGAAAAGTTTGATGTTGTGGTATCTTCCCATACCATAAGCAATGCAGCCGTTGCAAGTGGTGCTCTGGGCTTATCTGAAAATTTTATATTGACCAAAGAAGCCTTTGATGAGTATTTAGAACATCTCACACCTGACGGTACTATTTATTTTACACGCCCAGAATCCCATATGGCCAGGCTTTTTACTACAGGTCGTGAGGCATTGGCAGACATTGGGATAACCGATTTTACAAAACACTTTTATTCATTTACCATTCCAACTGTAGATAAAAATGCAAGCTCTTTCGTAGGCTATTTTGTGATGAAAAAATCTTCTTTTACACCACAAGAGATTGAAAATATGGACAATTTTAGATTGAATTTGCATACTAAAATTGATGGTAAACTTGTACCTTATAAACTATTGTATTCACCTTATAATGATGGCATCTCCAATATCTATGACGATATTCTTACTACTTCAGATTTAAAAACATTGTATAGCACTACAGAAAAGCAAATTGCTCCCGCTACAGACAATAAACCTTTTTTTAACCAACATGTAAGTTGGTCCAATATAGGATGGCATAGCTTTAAAGACGTGTTTTCCCAAAATGATCCCAGAAATGCACGTATGGCTTTAGAGAATAAACCTATTGCTGAAGTCACCTTACTTACCATCTTAATTCAATCTATTGTGCTGGCAGCTTTACTTATTCTAATTCCGTTATACAGATTTTCTAAAGCAGGATTAAAATTTCCCAATAAATGGCGGTATCTCTTTTTCTTCGCGGCTTTGGGGCTAGGTTTCATCATGATTGAGATTGCCTTTATACAACGCTTTACTTTGTACCTTGGACAACCTGTATTTACATTAGCGGTCATTATTGCAGGCTTATTGCTCTCAACTGGGGTTGGATCCTATTTAAGTGGAAAACGGAATATCAACAACATACAGCTTCGTAAAACCTATATTCCTGTTTTACTTGGAGTTTTACTTCTAACATCAGTATTAACACCATTGCTGTTTAAACTCACCATTCACTTACCTTTGTTTGCCAGAATTTTATTGACTCTTGTATTGTTGGCTCCAATGGGCATTTTATTGGGGATCCCCTTCCCTACCGGAATTAAAACAGTAAGTAAAGAATCAGATAATTTTATACCCTGGGCATGGGGCGTTAATGGTTTTTTTACTGTAATTGGTTCTGTAGGAGCTGTTATTTTAGGAATGATGCTTGGCTTTAATATTGTTATTTTATTAGCTATTTTGTGCTATGCTTGTGCAATGTTTTTAATTCCTCAAAATTAAAAACGAATTAGGACTGTTAAAAATATTTTAACTTTTTAAATCACCTACAACATGACGAAAGAAAGTAAAATTCTTATTTTGTAATAACAAAACAGGATAATAGTTTATACGATATGGACTCATTAACATTAAAAAATTTTATTAGCTTAAAATATTTTAATTGTTCCTTAGCTGTTAATTGCATTTCTTTTATTTACAAAGAATCCTCCCTGTAGGCGGTATTTTTAAAATTTAAATATAATCCTAGTTAATTTTTATTTCTGGGTAATGCCTCTTCTGGGAATGGGAATAATATCGTAGAGTTCTTTTCTGCAGCAATATGAGATAAGGTTTGATACAATCTTAATTTTATTGCTGACGGTGATTGATCTATGAGTTTACCCGCTGCTAATAAATTTCCAGCAGCTTGTTCCTCAGCCATTGCTAATATTATTCGGGCACGTCTCGACCGTTCTGCTTCCGCTTGATTTGCCATCATACGTTTCATGTTTTCTGGCAACTGAATATCTTTAATCTTTACATCTATTATATCAATGCCCCAACCCTTAGTTTCAACTTCAACGATCTTCTTAATATTTTTACCCATTTCTTCGCGCTTTGACAAGATGGTGTCTAACTCAACCTTACCACAAACATCGCGTAAAGCAGCCTGGGATAACTGAGTTATAGCAAAATTGAACTCTTCTACCTCAAGTACGGCCATTTCGGGATCAGTCACTTTAAAAAATACAACACCATCAATACTGCATGGCACATTGTCTTCAGTCATGACTTCTTGAGATACTATATTTATAGTGATCACCCTAATATCTACTATTTGAATGGTATCCACCAATGGAATAATCCATCTAAACCCCGGTTGTAATGTTTCAAGGTATTTACCAAACCTGAATTTTAACGCCCGTTTATATTCAAAAATAACTCTAATTCCAGATAATAGGAAAACGGAAAAAACGACAAAAAGGATTAAAGGTGGAAACATGACTTATTTTTTTAATTTACTAAATAAAAGGTCATATAATATCATTCTTTTTTACGAAGTAAACAATGATATTTGTCATATTAGTTTACAGTAAGTTACTATTTAAAAACAATTTTATAAGTCATTTAAATCTACTACTTAAATTTGGGGAATCGTTTTAAAAAAATGGAAGGCATATTATTCTTTTCTGTTCTTCTCCTGTAGGTTTCTCATAATTTTTGTAGCCATTTCTCTGGAAACAAAGCGATGTAAACTTGCCAAAAATTTATTAAAGAATCCAGGAATAGCTACTGTTTTTCCTTTTTGCATGGCCTCATAACCATAAAGTGCCACCTCTGAAGCACTTGCCATATTAAAGCCGATTTTATTATCGGATGCTGTTTCAGAAACAACTTCTTGAAAGGCTGTTTTAGTAGGTCCAGGACACAAAACCGTTACGGTCACGCCAGTTTCTTTGAGTTCATTCGCAATGGCTTCAGAGAATGATAATAAATAAGATTTTGAAGCATAATACACTGACATAAGTGGTCCAGGCTGAAATGCTGCCAGTGAAGATATGTTTAATATTTTACCAGAACCACGATTCACCATACCATTTAATAACAACTTTGTTAAATGAGTACTTGTAACAATATGAACATTTAACATCTGTATTTCTCGCTCCCATTCTGTATTATTAAACGAGCCAAATAATCCAAAACCGGCATTATTCACCAACACATCAATAGAAATATCCTTAATTTCATCAACAATTTCTTCCGCTATATTGAGTTTACTTAAATCCTTTACTAAAATATCCACATTAATATTGAAGGATTTTATTATTTCATCTCTAACTAGTTTTAGCCTTTCATCATTTATATCAACTAAAATTAAATTAAAAGAATCATTAGCCAATAACAATGATAACTCATAACCTAATCCTGAAGCTGCTCCAGTTATTAATGCCGTTTTAACCATACTTTGAAATAAATTTGAGAATAAGTATAAAGTTAAGCTTTTCAATTAACTTCCTTAAGCATTCGTGCATAAGCTAAAGAATAATTTAAGAAAACGCTTGCTAACATATCTAATAGCAACCAATAATTTATTTATCATATTTCAATTTAACTAAATAACTATATTTGTAACAACACTATAAAAAAGAAGTCCATAATAGATGGAATCATTATCATTACAAAATTTTATAAGTTTAATTATTGTGTTTGTTTCATGGCTTTTGGTCATTTTTCTATTAACAGCTAAAACAAAAAATAAGACAAGCAATATAATTCTAGCATTATTTTTAATAGTAAATGCCCAAGATTCAAGTGGTTTGTTTGCCCATTTCTTGATATATCCTAAATTTCCGGGTTGGGGTATGATGATTAATTCTACCGTTGATTTTAAGCTACCACTGCTTTATTTATATATTCAATCTGTGGTATATGCAGATTTTAAGTTTAAAAAGATTCATTTATTCCATCTTACTGCTTGGATTCTTAATACAATAGTGTTAACTCCTCGCTTTTATGCTGTTGATTTTGATGCAAAATGGGCTTTTTTAAATGCAATCGACTTCCGTGAAACAATTGAAATTAGACTTTCATACATAATTGTACATATCCAAATTTTTGTTTATTTTATTATGAGTTTTATACTGATTAAAAAATATAAAACACTTTTACTTGAAAACTACTCAAACGCCAGCTTATTTAATTATAAATGGCTATATCAACTAGTTTTTCTATTTGCAGTTATAGCTTTTATCGCTACATTCAAAAATATGTTTCTTTTTTTATATCTGGAAAACATCCTCTTCTATACAAAAATAACAGTATCATTTATTGCCTTAGGTTTTATGTGTTGGTTTGTACTTAAAGTAATGCACTCACCAGAGATATTTAGAGGTGTCAATTCAAATTTGCAATTGGTAAAAAGTATTGTTCAAGAAGATCGACAAATGAGAGAAGAAGACAGCATTGAGTCTCCTATAATAGTTGCTCTTAAAAAACATATGGTAGAAGAGAAACCTTATTTAAATGCCACATTAACTATTGAAGATCTATCTAAACAAATTAATTTCGAAACCAAAGATCTGTCTATTTTAATTAACCATCAATTAAACCAACATTTTTTTGATTTTGTAAACGGCTATCGTATTAGAAAAGCTATGGATATTTTAAAGGATCCAGAGAAAAAAGACCTTACTATTCTTGAAATTTTATATGAAGTTGGCTTTAATTCAAAGTCGTCCTTTAATACGGCTTTTAAAAAATACACCAATCAAACACCTACACAATTTAGATTATCCGTGCAACAAGATGCAGCTTAACTTTGTAGATAGTTATTTATGATTTTAAATTTAGAAAATTCATATCACATTTTAGGATTAAGCCTATCTTTTCTATTTTCATTTTATTTATTATTTAATAATACCAATGGACATAAAAGCAATATTTATATAGGGCTTTTTATTTTTTATTTGGGCTTAGAAAATTTAGAAGTTATTCTTTGCCAAACATCTTTCTATTCAAGTTTTCCAAATTTATATTTAATTTCTCCCACCATAGGATTCATAATTTACCCTATACTTTTCTTTTACATAAAATCAATTGCTTTTAAAGGTTTTCAATTAAAACGAAAGGATTTTATACATGTTATACCCTTTATACTTATAGTTGTATTAAACCTTTTTGAGTATTATTTTAAGCCTTTAGAAATAAAGCGACAGATTATGACTAACTCTGAACTAAAACCATGGTTTGTCACTGTCATATACTATACACTTCATGTGCAAGCACTACTATATTTATTTCTTTCTATAAAAGTAACATATCGATTTAAAAAAATAGTTAAAGAAAATTATTCAAATATTAACAAGAGAAACTATAAATGGATTCTTCAGCTTACTTATGTATTTATATATTTTGTTTTAACGGCATTAATTTATAATATCTTACGATTTGGTACAGATATGTCTTGGGAGAACAAACTATTTTATATTTCGGCACCAATTAACTTAGCTTTCTTAATTTGGTTAATTTATAAGGCCATGTCACAACCTTATATATTTAATGGGGTTGATGCAAATATTAAATTACTCCAAGAATATCTTAATGAAAGTGAGCATGCCAAACAGGTTCAAGAAAAAAGCTTTTCTTCTGAAGATTCTAATCTTAAAAACAGGGCATTAAAATCAAAATTAGAAGAATACATGAACAAAGAAGAAGCTTTTTTAAACCCATCTTTAACAATTTTTGATTTAGCAAAAGGACTGAATATTACCTCAATAGAACTATCACTATTTCTTAATAAAGAACTACATAAAAACTTTTTTGATTATATAAATGAATATAGAATTGAAAAAGCAAAGCAAATTTTGCAAGATCCAGACAAAAAAAGCCTTACTATTCTTGAAATTTTATACGAAGTTGGTTTTAATTCTAAATCATCATTTAATACAGCCTTTAAAAAGTTCACAAAAAAAACACCTACACAATACCGCGAAAACACAGTAAAATCAAGGTCTTAAAAAAAGTCGAACGCCTTGACTGAAAAAGTCGAACCAATTTGTTTTAAATAAAGGGTTCGACTTTTTTTATTCGGTCGATTCTCAATGATTTCTATTACACCTTTGTATCATCAAACCAAAGAAATTATAGAAATCATGAAACAATCAAAAATCAAACAGCTAATCTTAGGATTCTTTTTAATATCAAATATCTTATCTGCAACAGATGTTAAATGGCAAATTACAGGTAAAATAATTGAAGACAAAACAGAAGAAGCTATTCCATATGCAACAGTCGCCATTTATAATAAAATCGATTCTAGTGTTATTACCGGAACTATTAGTGATGAACATGGTCAATTTACTTTAGAAAAAATTTCTCTTGGTGACTATTATTTAAAAATCAGTTTTATGGGTTATCAAGATTATATTCTAAATAATCTAACCTTATCTGAAAATAGTAAAATTGTAGACCTTGGCACCATTACTTTAATACCAAGTCTTGAAGAACTTGAAGCTGTTCAGGTAAAAGCCAAAGTTTCATCTATTAAAAATACCGTTGATAAACAAATACTTAATGTTGGATCTAATTTGTCTGCAATTGGTGGCACAGCAGTAGATGCTTTAAAAATGTCTCCATCCATACAAACCGATTCAGACGGCAATGTAAAACTTCGCGGAAGCGCCAACTTTATCGTATTAATTAATGGTAAACCAACTACTTTAACACCAACCGAGGTACTAAAACAAACGCCTGCCAATTCTATAAACAGAATAGAAGTTATCACAAATCCTTCCGTAAAATATAGTGCTGAAGGGGGTGCCGGAATTATTAATATTATTTTGAAAAAAGGCATTGAAAGTGGGTTAAATGGAATAATAAATGCCACTATAGGTTCAAGAAGTAAATATTCCAGCGATGCGAACTTTAACCTAAATAAAAAGAAGATTAGTTATTCCCTTGGTTTTGATTGGAGAGACTTTACAAAAGTTGCCTACAATAATTATTACAGAACGCTCTATAATGAAGATAATACACATTACGCTCAGATGCTTCAAGACAGAAGGTTTACCGAATCAAACTTAGGCTTTAGATTTGGATTAGATTATAACCCAAACGAAAAAAACAACTTCACGTACTCTTTTCATACAGGATATAATAAAGTGGATGGATACGTCCTTAACACAAACTCTGGTTATACCATTCCTGCCAGTACCGAAGAACATAAATACAATCCGTTTTACCTTAAAATGAAACCTGTTTTTTTTACAAATAATTTAGGATATACTAGAACATTAAATGAAGGAGATAATCTAGCTTTTAATTTATACTATTCCTATATAGACTATGATTTTAATAATCAGCAAGCCTCATATATTACCGACGAAAACGCAGTTATAATTGACACAGAACCTTACAGATTAAACGTTCTAAATAAAAACAACAGTAATGATGTAAGGTTTGATATTGATTATACCAATACCCTTAAAGAAAATACAACCCTTGAAACAGGCATGTCATTTCACCAATACAATCGGTTTTTAGATATAACCTATGCACAATATGATTATAACGTAAACGACTTTGTGAATCATCCAGATTATACCAATAAATATAATTTTGATGAAGCTGTTTATGCAGCGTATGTAAATTTAAATAGTTCCGTTTTAGGCTTAAACACCTCATTTGGTTTACGAATTGAATATACAGACAGATTGTTAAAACGTAAAAACTCAAATGAGAAATACGCATTTGACAGAGTTAATTATTTTCCAGGATTTTCAATTTCTAAAAATCTGAATGATAATAACAGTATTAAACTTGCTATGACAAATAGAATAAACAGACCCGATGAGTATATGATGAATCCATTTCCAGAATTTCAGGATGATTATTTTTATGCGGAAGGAAACCCATACTTAATCCCAGAAATAGTTAGAAATATTGAGGTTGGGTATAACTATTCAAAAAACAAAACCTCAT
>DATCZQ010000208.1:0-2532 GCA_036525815.1 Yeosuana sp.
CTGAATACCGTCTGATTACTTTGTCATTTCTATACATAATGTTTAAAATTATGTAGCCTTATTTCAGGACGGGTCACTATTACCGCTAACGGTTTTGTGTATAGCGAGTTGCGTGTTTAAGTACCAAAGTTAGTAAATAAATCACGGATAGAAAGTCTGCGAGGACTTTCGTAAGTAGCTCTAAATAGCAATGATATCTATGACATTTGCAAATTAAAATGGTGAAAAATAAGATTTGTATTGATAAGCAACCACATTTGGTGGTTGATCAATAGTTGGTATAGCAGTAAATCTCGGATAATTAGGAATCAATTTTTCTGCTTTGGCAATATATTCATCGGCCAGTTTATTATTACCCAGTTTGCTTTCAACCATGCCAAGCCAACCATAACACCAGGCTTCTATTAACTTGGGTTTTTCGAACACGGTATTTAAATAGAGATAAACGTTTTCTTTAAATTTATTTAATTCCTTGTCGCGCTTGTCTCCACCTCTCATGGCTTTGTATAAATGTGCACGAGCAACATCAAGATGCAATATTACTTGCTCAGGGTCTCTTTTAATTACCTTATTAAAGCATTCTTTAGCCTTAACCCTATTATCAGTCATTAAATAGGCTTTACCCAACTTTACAAGAGCTTCGTTGCCGGCGCCATTGGTATCTATATAGGTTTTCCAATGGTTAACAATGTCAAAATCTGGTTCTTTGGATTTTAAGATAAGTTCGCCTTGAGCGGCATAAAGCAGATCTACGCTCTTTAGAGTTTTAAGGTATGTTTTTGCCATATCCATATTTCCGCCCATGTCCTCTGGTAATGAACCATAAATATCTATTAGAAACAATAAGGATTCTTTGCAATCAGGCTTTATGGCTAAAATACTCTTTAATGTTTCTGTACATAGATTTAAGTTCTTAGTTATCGATTCTTTATTATTAGTTTTCATGGCTTTATAGGCCTCTAACATTTGTAAATTGGCTTGATAGAATCTATAAACTAGATTTTTCGGATCATAGTCTAATGCTTTAATGATGTGGTAAGTTTTCTTATCATTTTCCAATGATCTGGCCATCTCGAAATGAGCTAAAGCATTTGTTGAATCGGATGTTATAATTTTAGACAAAACATTTATTGCCTCTTCAGTATGGCCGTCCATTCTTAACTCATAGGCTTTGATTATATCATTAGTATTGTTTTGGCTGTACAATGAAAATATAGGCTGCATTGCTAAAGCAAACACGAGGTACTTCACAATTGTTTTCATGATTTTAATGTTAGTTAATAAACTAGCTTTTGGATTAATGGTATAAGTTAAGCCTCAGAGAATTAGTCTACAATGATGTTGGTCAGTAAGCAATATCTTATTCTGGATGTATTGCTAAAATGGAGATGCTGAAAGGAATTATGGTATTGATTATTTCTAATGCCATTTCTCAAATTGTTGCCAACAATTGAATATAGACAATTGACTATATCCACACTATGACACTAATATATTAAATATCTTATAAGATTATTACATATTAAACAATAGAAGCTATAATTAGACTCAATTTAAAAAACAAGTTTAAATTAAAAAGGGAAGCTAACCACTCCCCTTTAATCTATTCATTTCTAAACTAATTTTCTTTTGCACAACCTTACCATAACTATCCTGAGTAATCTTCATGCTTGAATGACCCAATAACTCACTTACAATTTCCATTGGCACATCATTATAGAGCAATACAGTACTTTCAAAAGTTCTTCTTGCCATATGAGTTGTCATCTTCTTTTCTATTCCAACCAAATCAGCTATTTCCTTTAAATAAGAATTATACTTTTGGTTACTAATTCTAGGAAATACTAAGCCTTCATTAGAGTACAACTTTAGAATATCCAATGCTTTTGGCAATAATGGAATGGACAGTTCTTTAGCTGTCTTCTCACGCTTCATTTTAATCCAGAGATTGCCATCAAAACCTTTAATAATGTTATTGTACTTTAAGTTTAATAGCTCATTGTATGGTAATCCTGTATAACAGCTAAAAACAAAAAGATTTTGTACTAACTGCAATTTTGGTTGTGAAAATTTGTGGTTTTCCAGTGCCTGTAACTCCCCTGGAGATAAAAACACAATTTCTTTTTTCACTCTTTTGCTTTTATGAAGCATAAAAGGATCTCTATCCAAATAACCTTCTGAAATGGCAATTTTAACAGGCTTTCTAAAGCGTTGTATAAGCTTGTTTATAGTGGCCTGAGCCAAGTGCTTCTCTGTTTTAAGATAATATTCTAAATCAACTAAAAACTGCTGTTTCAAGTCCTTTAGAGGATAATCACTGGCTTTATATTTCCATTTTATAAATGTTTGAACATGCTCTTTTACATACTCAAATTTCTTCCAGGTTTCAAGCTTGATATCTATCCCCACGAGCCTTTTAAGCTTATCTAAGTAACGGTTAAAGAATTCAATAGTATTGTATTCCTTAGTTCTTTTTTTGCCTTTATAGGTGCTGTAAATGTCTTCAACTGTAAAATTAGTTTCCTTGACTTG
>DATCZQ010000209.1:0-5634 GCA_036525815.1 Yeosuana sp.
CAATTATTTCTTTAGAAGGTATGGTAGACCCATCTTCCACAATCACAATTTCATAATCGTTGTAAAATTCCAACTCAGTAAAACTTTGTAAAAGTTCCTGTATTTCATCAGGCCTGTTATAAACTGGAATAATAAATGAAAACTGTAATTGCATAACACAAATGTAACTAAACCAATCAAAAAAGCCACCGTTTTATTGGTGGCTAGTTTTCTATATTTATTTAAAAATTATTCTTTCATAAAGGTTTCCATGACGGCATCACTTACTCCCATATTACTAAAACCTCCGTCATTATAAAGATTTTGTAAAGTCACACGTTTAGTAAGATCACTAAACAAAGAAACAGTATAATTGGCACAGTCTAAAGCAGTAGCATTACCTAGCGGAGACATTTTATCTGCATAAGCTATAAAACCGTCAAAACCTTTTACACCACTACCAGCGGTTGTAGGCGTAGGTGATTGTGAAATAGTATTCACACGTACTTTTTTATCTCTTCCGAAGAAATACCCAAAACTGCGAGCAATACTTTCTAAATAGGCTTTATTGTCAGCCATATCATTATAATCAGGAAAAACACGTTGCGCCGCCATATAAGTTAAGGCTACAATACTTCCCCATTCATTCATTGCATCAGCTTTATACAAACATTGCATGACTTTATGAAATGACATCGCAGAAACATCTGTCCCTTTTTGAGTCCAGTCATAATTTTGATCTGTATAGTGTTTTCCTTTACGCACATTGATAGACATTCCAATAGAATGCAGTACAAAATCAATTTTACCACCAAGAATTTCGGTTGATTTTGCAACCAAATTTTCTAAATCTTCCAATGAAGTTGCATCCGCCGGAATGATTTGAGATCCTGTTTTTTCAGCCAATTCATTAATTTGCCCCATTCTCATTGCCACAGGTGCATTTGTTAATACAAATTGTCCTCCTTCTTCATGAACACGCTCAGCAGTTTTCCAAGCAATTGAATTAGAGTCTAAAGCTCCAAAAATGATTCCCTTCTTTCCTTTAAGTAAATTGTATGACATTTCTTTTTAGTTAGTTTATGATTGTATTCTGTTTATTTTAATTTGATGTCAAAGATACTAATTAATTAAGTAATTCTTTAGCATGAGCAATGGCTGAAGACGACATTTCTATCCCACCCAACATTTGTGCAATTTCAACAATACGTTCATCATGATTCAGCTTCATCAAGTTCGTTCTGGTCACCTCATTGACTTCTTCCTTATAAACTTTAAAATGAGTATGCCCTTTGGCAGCTATTTGCGGTAAATGTGTTATAGAAATAACTTGCATTGTTTTACTCATAAGTAACATAATATCTCCCATTTTATTAGAAATTTCACCTGAAACACCAGTATCAATCTCATCAAAAATTATAGTTGGTAGTTTTATATATTTTGAAAGTACCGATTTAATTGCCAGCATTATTCTTGACAATTCACCTCCGGAAGCGGCCTTTTTTAATTCATTAAATTGTCCCCCTTTATTAGCTGAAAATAAAATGGAAAGTTCATCCTTTCCGTTGTAATAAAAACTATCACTTAAATCACAATGAATCTTAAATTGGGCATTGGGCATTCCCAAACTACCTAAAATAGATTGCAATTGCTCAATTAATGCAGGAATCACCTCTGTTCTGTTATTATGAATTTGTTTTGCTATAGAATCTAATTGACCCTTTTTTGTTTCAATTTCAGCCTTCTTCTTTTCTATAGTGCCCTCTAAATTTTCAGTTATAGAGACCTTATCCTCCAAGTTGTTTTTTATGTTTATCAATTCTAAAATTTCACTAGCTGAATGTTTTTGCATTAAATTATTAATGCGTAACAATTTCGCATTCACTTCTTCTAAGCGCTTTGGATCTACTTCTAATGATTCTTGCATTCCATCAATTTCATCAAAAACATCATCCATTTCAATTAAGCAACTCTCCACTCTATTATACAGATCTTCATACTTTGAAGAATAGTCTTTTAATTTCTGAAAATTATTTTTTAAGCCTTTAAGTAATATTAAAACCCCTATTTGATCATCATTTAAAAGTTGAAAGGATTCTGATAATTTTTCCTTGATGTCCTCCACATTACTCAAAGTTTCATTTTCCTCTTCCAGCAATTCAAGTTCACCCTCTTTAAGATTTGCTTCCGTCAATTCATTTAACAAAAACAAATTATAATCATGCTCCTTAATAGCATCTGCTTCAAAATTTTGCAATTCTTTAAGTTCCTTTTGTAATATCTTATAATCCTTTAATTCAGATTTATATTGTTCAAGTAAATCATTATTATTTGCTATGGCATCGATCACTTGAAATTGAAATTCATTATTAACCAATTGTAATGTTTGATGTTGTGAATGAATGTCAATTAATTGTTCTCCAATGATTTGTAAACTATTCAAATTAACTGGAGAATCATTAACAAAAGCTCTGGATTTACCGGAAGGTAAAATCTCTCTTCTTATGATTGTTGTGTTTTCATAATCACAATCCTCAGATTCAAAAAGGGCATTAAGATTATAATTTGACACATCAAATACGGCCTCTATGATGCATTTTTGGGAAGTGTCTTTTAAATTGCTTAAATCGGCACGTTTTCCCAGTATTAAAGACAAGCCACCAAGCAAAATTGATTTTCCCGCGCCAGTTTCGCCGGTAATAATAGATAATCCATTATTGAAATCAACCTGAAGATCATCAATTAAAGCATAATTTTGTATAGAAAGTGAAGTTAACAAGTACGATAATTAGATTAAAATTTATGAAATTAAAGATAGGTGAGTTTTAAATTCAAAACAACTTAAAACTTAATATTTCTCCATTTGCTTGCATAAGTAGGCGCGACTTTCTGCAAGATTTCTTGAACACTAGCAACATTCACCCCAGGACCATCAGAAAATATTTGCTCAATTTCATCTGATTTAGCATCAAAAAATGTCCTTAACAAAAATGAATTAGGTCTGCGTCTGTTCATTGTTTCAAAAAGTTTGATAGCTGCAGCAATTTTTTCCTTTCCCTCTTTTGCATTGTCACTCATAATATCCAAGCCTTCTCTGTGATAGCTATACATCACTTCTCTATACTCCTTAAATGTTGGCGACAAAATGTTATCAATTAAAGCAAATCTACTTTGCAAACCATCTTCAAGCTTCCATCCTTTATAATTTTCCTGCTGAGAATAATTTACAATAGTTTGCGCTTGCTTCAAGTAAACATCACCCGCATTTTTAGAAAATGAATCCGCATCCAATGCTAACGCCATATACACATGAAATGCAATAACAGATACCAGATTAGATTCAAATTGAGTAGGATTAAAAATAATATTTTGAAATTCTAAATACCTAAAGGTGAAATCTTTATCATTTATATTATAAATAGGTGTACTATAAGAAGACCCATAAACTGGTCTTGAAGATTGCATTTGAATAGTACCCTGAAATGTTTCTCCACTATAGTCACTAATAATAATAACCATACTGCAATTTATTCTTTCTTGAGGCGCAAAATTTTTGTTAGTCCATTTAGTATTATTAACGAACTCCGCTAATTGTTTCTCTAAATTCTTAAAAATAGTTTGATTATCATTCCCTGTTTGCTGCGCATTCACAACAACACTACAATTCAACTCTTGTGAGAAACTGACGAAACCTAACGACAAAAAAAGAAGAAATAAAATATTACGCATTGATTTGTTTTATGATTTCATTAATTAAATCTGCAGCTACCTGAGCCTTAGATTTTAATTGAAATTCGTGAACGTTTTCCTTATCATCAATAAAAGTCACTTTGTTGGTCTCAGTTTTAAAACCAGCACCTTTATCATTTAACGAATTTAAAACAATTAAGTTTAAATTCTTAGCTTTTAATTTGCCTTTTGCATTTTCTAACTCATTATTAGTTTCTAAAGCAAAACCAACCAAAAACTGATGTTTTTTTATAGCTCCTAAAGAGGCTAAAATATCTTTAGTGTTTTCTAATTCTATTGATAACGTATTTTCTTTCTTTTTTATTTTTTGAGTCGCGACATGTTTTGGCTTAAAATCTGCTACAGCTGCTGAAAGAATTGCAATATCTGTTTTTGGATAATATTTATGAGCAGCTATATACATTTCTTCAGCTGAGACAACTGGTATAGTTGTAATCAAATTATGAGCAACAGTTTCATTTGTTGGACCAGAAATTAAAATAATCTCAGCACCAGAATTTGCCGCTGCTTTTGCTATTTCATAACCCATTTTTCCACTGGAATGGTTTCCAATAAACCTGACTGGATCAATAGCCTCATAGGTTGGCCCAGCCGTAATGAGCACTTTCTTTCCTTTTAAAGGTAATTTACCTAAAATATCATTTTCAATAAATGTCACAATATCTTCTGGTTCAGCCATTCTTCCCTCTCCCACTAATCCGCTTGCCAATTCTCCGCTCGTTGCCGGAATCATAATATTTCTGTAATTTTTTAAAACCTTAAAAGAACCTAAGGTACTTGGGTGTTTATACATATCCAAGTCCATTGTTGGCGCAAAATATACCGGACATTTTGCGGATAAATAGGTAGCTAAAAGCAAATTATCGCAAACACCATTGGCCATTTTTGACAAGGTATTAGCAGTTGCTGGGGCAATTAGCATTAAATCTGCCCAAAGGCCTATATCTACATGATTATTCCATACAGGGTTATCATCCTCATCTGAAGTGAATGATGAGTAAACAGGATTTTTTGAAAGTGTTGATAAGGTTAAAGGGGTTACAAAGTCTTTAGAAGCTGGCGTCATTACTACTTTAACGTTGGCACCAACTTTGACCAATAACCTAACTAAAGATGCCGTTTTATAAGCGGCTATACCGGCACTAATGCCTAAAAGTATATTTTTGCCGCTTAATATTGACATAACAAGGTTTATTCCTGAGTATCTTCCTCAGTATTTCGGTAATATATTTTATCTGTTAACCATTCTTGAACGGCTAATGCATGAGGTTTTGGCAATTTTTCATAAAATTTTGAAACCTCAATCTGCTCTTTATTTTCAAAAATTTCTTCAAGACTATCATTATAAGTTGCAAATTCTTCTAACTTATCAATTAACTCCTTTTTAATTTCAGAATTAATTTGCTCAGCACGTCTTGCAATTATGGATATAGACTCATAGATGTTTTCTGTAGCCTCATCAATTTGATTTCTGTCATACGTTACAGTATTAACAGGAGCATTGGTTTTTTTTAAATCTATTTTCATTATATATTATCTTTATTACCGTAATTTTTTAATTCTTCTTCAATTTTACTCGCCATGCCATTTACATCTTCTATGTATTTTGAACTAGGATAAGACTTTTTAAACATCTCTGCACTCGTTTTAGCATTATTTAATCGGAATTCCTTTTTCCGTTCCACACTATTAACAGCAAGTTTATATGAGGCATCTAATTTATAAAACAAAGCATCTTCACGCAATATAGAGCCAGGAAATTCAAAAATAAAATTATCAAAAGATCTAACTGACGCAGGGTAATCTGATATAGTATTGTACTGTTTTGCAATTTCGAATGCTTTCTTCTGTAGTTTATAATCTAGCTCCTTGATTAAAACGTTCGCCTCAGCAAGATATTCTGAC
>DATCZQ010000210.1:0-7929 GCA_036525815.1 Yeosuana sp.
TTATAAATAAAAGATCTATATTGTTGAACTTCGTCAGTTTCTGAAACAGATTCTAACAAAGAAATTGCTTCAATTGAAGTAACTTCACTGCCGATAAAATCTTTTTCAAGCTGCTGAATAACAGCAATTCCATATAATATTTTGGCAGTACCCAAATTATCCCTTAAGTTTCTAGAAATTTTTTCAGCCTTATGATAATGAAAATAAGCACTGTCAGAATATGGAGTGTTTTTTCTAAATAATTCTCCAATGAAATAATGAGAGGTTGCTATTGAAGAGGAGTCACTTAATTTTTGTTTAGATAAGTATAGCTCAATAGAATCTATTTTTTGAAATGCATTTTCTGTCTGCTCTTGGCCAAAGCATAAAAATGACATCAAAAAAATATTAATTACAATAAATTTCAAGAAAATTAAATTATTAACTTATTCTTCAAATGTATTTATAATTTTTGAATTTATTTAGAATAAAAAAACTCAGTGTTAAAAAAACACTGAGCTGTATAATTTTTTACAATTTAAAATATTAATCGTTTACTTGTCCTCCTGTGAAAAGTGTCTCGTTGCTGGTCGGTGTCACTAACACATCATCTTCATTTAAATCTTGTTTAGTGCATGAAGTAAAGGTTGCTAAAAATAAAGCGACTATTAAAGTAATTTTTAAGGCTTTCATATCTATTCGGTTTTAAGGTTATACAAATTTTCTCTATAATTATTTTTAAATAATGCAATTCATGTCAAGACTTTGAAACCAAAATCTTAATGAGGGAAAAAATGGATAATTAATTTAAAATCAAATGCACAAAAGCGCACGCGTGTTTTTCTATTTATTTTTTTGAGGGATATGACATTGCTGTCAATGAATGGACTAATTTTCTTAAAAAGCAGAGGGAATATAAATGCGCCTAATAAGAGCTGCTAATATAGGTTAAAATGCAATACTAAAAAAAATATAAACGATTAAATGTTGGTTTTTATCGATAAAAAGTAATTTTTAATAAAATTACTATTAAAATAATCGATGAAATGCATAAAATTGTATTTTTAAAAAACTTAGGACAAAGTTGAACCGCCGGATATTAAACTCGTTTTTATGATCTTAGTTGTAAAATCCTTATCATCCAATGATTTGTTTTGAAGCCTTTTTATAAGTAACTGCGCAGCACAGGAGCCAATATCTTTGGCGTGCTGACGTATGGTTGCTAATCTAGGAATACAATGATTAGACATGGATTTACTGGTATACCCAATAACCGAAAGGTCTTTAGGCACTTTAAGCCCAAAACTTAAGGCCGTATTTATGGCAATAATACCCGATGAACTATCGGCTGAAATGATACCATCAATAGCTTTATTTTCCTTAAGGAACTCGCTGATTTTTTGCTGGGTATCATCTAATCGATTTATTTTTAAAACAGACCCTTTTACTTGAGAGTCTTCATTAATCGCCTTTAAAAAACCCTTTTCTCTTAACTTACCAACACTCAAATCATCTATGTTACTGATAAAAGCAATATACCTTCTGTTTTCAGCAATTAATTTTTTTGTTGCATTATAAGTAGCTTCAAAATCATCCACAATTACCTTATCACATAAAACATCATTGGCAACTCTGTCAAACATCACAATAGGCAGCCCTTGGTTAATTGTTTTTACAAAATGATTTATTTCGTTTTTAACTTGCGTTTCTTTAGCCACCGCCAGAATAAACCCATCAACACTTCCATTAGCTAATAATTGCAGACTACTGATTTCCTTTTCTAACGATTCATTGGAGATACATGTTATAATGTTATACCCCTGCTCTGTGGCTTCTCTTTCAATGCCAAACAAGACTTTGGCTAAAAAATGGTTCAAGACATCTGGAATGATAACACCTATCGTTTTTGTTTTGTTCTGCTTTAAACTCAATGCCACCTTATTTGGCTTGTAGTTATATAAAGCAGCAAGCTCCTTAACGCGTTTAACAGTCTCCGCTCCAATTTCCTCGCTGTTATTAAGAGCTTTAGAAACGGTAGATATTGAAACGTTTAACTCCTTTGCTAATTGTTTTAATGTTACCATACTATTAACGCATTGATTTCTGGTGTGCAATTTACGAAAATAGCGGTTAAATAATGAAAGGCAAAATTTTAAAATAATAATACCTAGGTTTTTAAAAAATGACTACAAAAAAAAAGACGCTTAACTTAGTAAGAAAGCGCCTTTTTGCTATTAATCATTTTAAGACTGATAGTCTATAACCAACCGCTACAAAGGTAAAATCTTAATTATTAACAATGCGTAACAAATGTTACATAAGAGAAGGTCACTATCTAGTCGCTAATTAGCTTTTTATAAATCAGTCTTTTATCGGTTTCCGATGGTATATTATATATTTATTTGTTGGTATCAATATTTTTAGAAAAACAAACTCCTTGATGCTACTTATGATTCCTCAATGAGTTTTTTAATTTCCCTGATTCTCATTTCCTTCTTGGGTTGTCTGTGCTTTTTTGCAAACTCAGTATGATATTTATGAGTCTCCAGAAATTTAATTTGCGCCTTATTCCAATCATTTTTATTAGAAATTAGAGACGCCGCTTTCAATTCCTTATATAATCGATCACTGATTTCGTAAAAATCATTTCTACCTAAATAATCCAAATCTGAATCACACATGATATATTCTAGTTCATTATTTGGAGACTGAGGTATACGGGTCGCTCTAATGAGACCTTGAACAATCTTAATGTCATTCTTAGAAAAACCAGAATCAATCATTAATTCTTCTGCCATTTCCACGCTCTTTTCTTCATGTTCTACATTAGTCTCTGTAAATCCTAAATCATGAAGTAATGCTGCTATTCTGAGCAGATATGCGCTTTGTTTAGCTATATTTTTTCTCCTAATATATTGATTCACTACCTTAACAACATCTAAGGTATGTTCAACATTGTGATAATAAAGCTTTTTTGATAATCTAGATTTTAAAATGCCTAAAGCCTTTCTTCTAAGTTTTAAATATCCTTTCATATTAATGACCATCTATTAATATGAGAGCGTTATTAACCAATATCCAATAATTAAAACAACAAAAACAAAACTTAATCCAAAAAAGAAAATCGACTTGTGAACGCATTTAAATTTAGCTTCAATAATTTTGCTCTCCACATGTATTTGTTCTCCAAGTTGTTCAAACAATTGCTCTTCAGTAGCGCAAACTTCAATTAATTTTTTGGTATATTCTTCTGCAGTGCCAAAGGCATTCACGGCATCCCCAAAAAAGAATACGTTTTTTTTATATTTCAATTCAATTTGTGGCTTAAAACATTTAAAACAATAAAAAACAGAAATAATCACACAAACAAACCATAAAAATGTAAGTACAACAAAAACAGGACTTGATTGCAAAAGCCCTTCAAGTTCTTCAAACCGGTCAAAGAATAGACCTAAAACAAGACCATGAAAAGAAAAAATAACACCTGCCTTAAGCTCTGAAGCACGAATGAGTTTTTCGAGTCTTTCTAATTGTTCCCAATAATTATTTGGATCATGAATAACTGTCATGGCGTTTATATTATCAATTCAACATTTTAAATATAAAAATAAATATACAATTAATATTTATGTGTTTACTTTTTGAAATTGAAGTTGATCTAAATAGGCTTGGTTCTTTATGCCGTTTACAAAATACATTTTCATCATCCCTCTGTTTTTTACTTCAATTTCTCCACGGTATTTGCATTGAAATACATCCTTGACCAATTCATAAGTATTTTCTGAGATATTTATTCGACCTGGGTTTGAAAGTGTTTCCATTCTTGAGGCCACATTGACTGTATCTCCCCAAATATCATAGGCGAATTTATGTATCCCAACCACACCCGCCACAATAGGACCTGTATTCACACCTATGCGAATATCAAAATTAGTAATGTCCTTCTCCTTATTTTGCTTTGATTCTTCAATAAATTGAACTATTTCAAAAGCGGCCAATATCATTTTAAAAGGATGGTCATTTGTTTGAAATGGCAAACCACCGGCGGCCATATAGGCATCACCAATAGTTTTAATTTTTTCCATCCCATATTTTTCCATAATTGCATCAAACTTAGAAAAATAGTAATCTACACTGTTTACTAATTCTTCCGGAGATAAGTTTTTTGCATATTCAGTAAATCCTTTAAAATCAGTAAATAAAACGGTTACCGAATCAAATTTTTTGGCCTGAACTTTGCCATTTTGTTTTAACTCAAGAGCCGTTTCTTCGGGCAGAATGTTATGCAATAGACTTTCTGATCTATTTTTTTCTTCTTCAATAATGTGGTTGGTTTGTTTAATAAAATGATAACGCCTATATAACGCTAATGCCATAAGAAATGCAAAAAATATTGCAATTGCAGAAGCATAAATAATATCTTGCTGCTTCTTTTCTTTAAGTCGTTGTATTTGTGACTCTTTTTCCAAAAGTCCAATTTGATCTTGTTTCTTTTCTAAATCAAAATCAAATTGAAGCCCACGTATTTTATCGTCTGTTGCCAAATTAAATAAGGAGTCTTTTTGCGCTACATAAAGCTCTTTATACTTATAGGCATTTTTATAATCTTTATTCAACGCATAAGCCTTTGATAAACCTTGATAAATATCTCTTAATTCGTCATTGGCTTCAATTTCCTTGGCAAGACTTTCTGCTTCGCTATAAGATTTTTGAGCCTTTTCAAAATTATCCTGAATATAAACCTCTCCAAGACCTTCCAAAGCCTGAACCATCTGAAGTTGTTGATTATTTAATTTTGCTATTTGATAAGCTTCATTAAGATATTTTATGGAGTTTTGTTTGTTATTTTTTTTTAAAAGCACCTTACTTAATTTAATTAAGTTATCTGCTCTATTCGTAATAATCTGATTGCTTGCTAATGCTTCCTGATAATAATTTAAGGCCTCATCATAAAGCCCTTTTTTAAAATAAACTTCTCCAACGCCCATTAAGTAACTATTAGTAGTTTGGGAATCATTTAAATCATTACGGTAATCGTTAAATTTATTATAATATTCCAAAGCCTTATCATAATTGTTCATCTCAGCATATAAGCCTCCAATATTCAATAGCACTGAAGATATTCTCAGTGGATCCTTTGATTTTTCTGAAATATTTAAAGAACGTAAATAATAATCAAGAGCTTTGACATTACTACCTTGGCTGTAATAGATTGCCCCCAAATTATTAACCAAATTGGCAATCCCAATAGTGTCATGTATCGATTCAAACTCTTTTAAAGATTGTGTCCATGAATCGAGTACATTTAAATAATCCCCTTGGTAATATTGTGCAAGACCTATATTTTTTAAAGAATATGCTTTCCCCCTCGTATATTTTAATTGAATAGCCAAAGCATTAGCTTTTCTCGCATATTCTATCGATTGTTTAATGTCTTCTGTATTTAGAACTTCCTTACTAAGTTCATTTAACGCAACCACCATTGAGGTGTCTTTAACCCCAGTTTCAACAATTCTTTTTAAACTATCTATCTTATTGTTTTGGGCAAACACAAGACTTGATAGCATTAAAAAAAACGCAACTATAATTAAAGATACCTGAGGGTGTATATTCATCAAAACATTATTCTTTTACTATATTATAGGTTCTAACATCAGTACTACTGGTTATCCTAACAATATAAATACCCGTTGATAAACCGGACATATCTATTTCCTTTGTTGAAAATGCTTGCGTAAAAGTGCCAGCATTAATAACTGCGAACCCATACATGTTTAAAACCAAAACGGATACATTATTTTCAATAACATTTTGTTTAATGTACAATATCGTTGCCACCGGATTAGGATAGATTGAATAAGCTCCGTCAAGTTTTGCATCACACTTGCCACTTTCACTGGTTGTAGCAGAAGAAATGGAACTTTTATGAGTACCATCATATGTTGTTAAGCTCCATACTAACTGTTGACCATCAAATCTTATCTCAAACGTACCACTTCCAGGCATAAAAACGCCTGGCAATTGTCCTTTAAATTGTGTTCCTGTTAAATAATTATCAGGACCTTCATTTACATAAACCGGGTACTCATTATCATTCTCATATCTAAAAACGGCAGTATATATTAAACCATCGGAAGCATTCGGATTATAACTTACACAGTCAGCATAAGACCGTACTTTTTTAGCATTTTCATCAGCAGGATTTATAAATAAATGAGCCTCATTGGATATAATTGTATAATTTTCCGGATCTGTTATTTTTACATAGTATGCACCAGGAAGCGCTGTGTCAAAATATTCCACGCCATAATCATCTGCAAAGTAATAAGGAATACCATCCTGAAAAACAGTAGTTTCATTTTCATCATTATAAGCAAACGCTCCAAACTCAAATGAAAAAGCAACGCTTTCTCCTTGAGCAGCAATAACTGAAGCAGGGGCAATGGTCACACTTAATTCGGCAGGTACAATTCTTAATATACTATGGTTCAAACCATAACTATTTATATGATAATTTTGAGTGCCTTCTATCAGTATACGATAATCACCAACACTTAATTTATCCCCTACACCGTACGACTTTCCATCCTTTTCAAAAGAATATTTAACACCATATGGATAAACTTCTAATACCGTTTCATCATATGCAAAACCTCCAAAGTCAGTCACTAAATTATTGACATTAAAAGTTCCGTAAGGCGTTTCATAATAATCAGTTTCAGGATATAGTTGTTTTTGATTAATTGTCAATAAACCATGGTCATTTGCATAAACTATCTCATAGTTTTCTGGCGCTTTAACTTCAATGGAATAAATACCTATTGATTTAACATCATTTATATTTAAAGCTATATCATTCTCATTAATAAAAATATATGCTATAGTAGTTCCAAAAATTGATGTTATTGATTCATCATAAGCAAAACCCGATATTTCAGTATTTATAACATCACTAATGTTTTCTCCATATTCAACTTCTAAAGCATCTGTTGTCACTGTTAATTGAGCTTCAGTAATTGTTAATTTACCCCTGTTTGGGTTGTGTTCAATCATATAATTATCGGTATCAACATCGTCTATAAAGATCTCATATTCACCTACACCCATTTTTATATCACCATTGATAATATACTTTTCAACATCCCCTGCTTTCATAAAATAATAAGGAATCTTTCCATTACTATCTTTCAATATATCTTCGTTTTCAACATCTGGATAAGCAAAACTTCCAAAATTAGGGACTATCACAGGTGTTTCTCCATACTTAATATTAACGGCATCTGGATTGAATGTTAAAGTGACAGGATTAATTGTTAATGTTCCGTAAGCATCATCACTAGTATTAATTATTGAATAGTTCTTAGGGTTTCTGATTTTTATCTCATAATCTCCAAGTTCTTTAAGTTCAGAAAGTTCATATTCCACATGATCCTTTACAAAATAAAATGGCACACCATCAGGAAAAACAGTGTCTACAGATTCTTGAAATTCACCTTCAAAGGCCCATCCATCAAAAGTTGATAACTCTAATAGTTGTGCTTCAGTTATAGTTGCTCCATATAGAATCGTAATATTTTCAGTACTAACATTTAAATCCTTTGGATTAATAAGCACACGACCTACTCCATAAGTTATATTAAAATTTGCAGACATTGCATTTAAAAAGGCTCCGGGATATACATAATGCCTGTCCTCTTCAGAACCTGTTACATCTAATCCTGTGAGCATATTTAATGCATAAATCTCTGAAATAACCCGCTCATCATCTGAACCATCCTCCGGTGGTGCATCTTCAGCATCAATAATTGTAAATACGTCTGCATAATCTTTGAATGGTCTCTCCGGATCATCACCGTTAACTATTGCCTGAAACTTATTCACAATCGCTTGAAACTTATTTTCTATACCTAATTCTACATCTCCTGAAAACAAATCTTCTGAATTAACTAT
>DATCZQ010000211.1:0-2328 GCA_036525815.1 Yeosuana sp.
CGCACCGGCACTGGTTTTTATAGTATCGCCATTAACAGGAGCGCCTCCTTTTTTTTGAATAATAATGCCATTGACTCCAGTACACTCGGCAGTTCTTATAATAGCACCAAAGTTTCTTACATCACTTATTTGGTCCAGTAATAAGAATAGGGGTGTTTTACCAGATTCCATAACTTTTAAAACCAACTGTTCTAAATCATGAAATTCTATCGGTGATATTTGAGCAACTGCGCCTTGGTGATTACTTCTAGTCAGTCTGTTTAGTTTTTCAATAGGTACGTAAGAACAGTTCACGTCATTTTTCCTTAAAAGACTTTCTAATTCGGTAAACAGTTCTCCTTTTAAACCTTTTTGAATAAATACCTTATCAATGGTTATACCAGAATTTATAGCTTCAATAATAGCTCTTATACCAAAAATTTGTGTTTGATCTTGCATGAGTCAAAGGTATAAAAAAAACCACCTTATATAAGGTGGTTTTTTTAAAATAATCTAATTTAGATTTATGGGTAATCTTCTATTTTGGCAGTACTTTTATATCCTTCGTATATCCAAATTTCACCAGGAATATCTGAAAATTCTACTTCAAAATAAATGCTGTCTGCTGTTTCTCCACTTGGGGTAGTAGCACCTCCTTTAGTGATTTTACCATCAATAGTAACTGTTACTCCATAATAGAGTTCATCTGCATCAGTAGCAGAAATGGTCAAAGTATTAGTGTCAAAATTTGCCTTTGTAAATAATCCCCAGCCATGACCTAAATCATCTATCCATATTTTATCGTCATTATCGCCAGTATTATATATAGATATGGTGTTTTTGTCATAAAAATCACCATCCCAATACATGTCAACAACCCATGTTCCTCGGGCATCATCAACAAGGATTCCACTAGGTTCTGGAGAAACATCATCATCTTCACAAGAAACAAAAGATGTCATTAATGTAAAACTTAATAATATTAAGCTTAATTTTTTTAATATTTTATCGTATTTCATTTTTCTTAAATTTAAATTCTACCGTTTATTGCTTATTGTGGATTTTGAACTAATGTTGTTACAAAAGTATAACCATAAGACCAATCAGTTGTAAGTACAAGTGTTTTAGTAGCTGGATTAACTGTTAAACTAGTAAAAGTTACTTCACCTCCAAAAGTACGACAAGTAGTAGGACCTTCACTAGTAAAATCATTTGCTGCAATATTATTGGCTTTAAGGATCATCCCTGACGCAACATAAGGTTTGCCAAGTCTTCTTCCATATTCATACCAACCACCATGTGCATCAGATATTGCATATCTATCATTACCTAAGTCTTTTATTATAAGAGGACCATTATTAGAATAGCCAGGGGGAGTGCTTCCGTTTCTTGCAACAGTCTCTGTATACATCCCAGCTATACTATTTACTAGATCACCATTACATTCAGGCCATAAAACTGCCCTAAAATTTGTTGCAGCAATACCATCTTCATTGAATGCGCTGTATGCCACAGCCCAATCATCTACATCATTGATGACAGTACCTCCATCAAAATACCCGCTAGTTACCGATGTGACTAATGGAATTTCAGTTCCACCAGCTGAAGCTACGGCACCAGGATCTGTATAAGAGGTGGCTTCACAATCAAGCACAACATCACCACCTTCAAGTGTAATAAGAGGTAAGTAAGTTATATTTGATCCATCATTTGAGCCAGGTGCATCCACGCTAGGGTCACAACTCGTGAAAAACAATCCTAAGATTGTAAACATATATGTTAATAATTTAATTTTTTTCATCTTATTTTTTTTAATTAATTATCCCAAAATATTTTATCCGTAAGAATTCGTTGTGCTGGAGCATTTGGGTTTAAACTTATTTCACTTTCTGGATATAACCATGTAGATGGAAAACCATTATTCGGCAATACCGATAATGGTGGGTTTTGCCAAATGCCATCTGTAAATAATCTACTGGCAGTTCTATCAAATCTACGGGCTTCTATCCATCCTTCATCTTCTTGAGTTCCGTTTAATGATATCCATTTTTGTACTGCAATCATATCAATTTTATCAACCAAAGGATCTGAACTAGAGTATCCCAGAGAAGTTATATAGGTTGCAGATTCAGCAGCTAGGCCCATATAGGTAAAATTTAAAGCAACTGCTGTTTCGAAGGCATCTGTTTCGTCGTCTGCTGTTCCATATCGTGCTGCGGCTTCAGCTCTTAAAAACCAAACTTCCCATGGGCTCATCAAGAGTACAGGTTTATCTTCGCCATAAGCATACTCATTAGCCAAACTGTAATTAGTATCTGGCGCTGTAAATGGTTCGTCATCTATTGTACC
>DATCZQ010000212.1:0-3048 GCA_036525815.1 Yeosuana sp.
TACTAAAAAATTGTAATGATAAGGTCGTTTTTACTAGTCAGGTTGGTGAGACTAAAGAAAAAGATTATGAAAAAGCATATCATGCCGCACTGCGAAGTGCTTTCATATCAATAGAATCCATGAATTATAAGTTTGAACCAAAGACTCTTAATGCTGAAATAGGAGAATCGTCTACGGTTCAAGATAATATTGAGAAAGAGCAGGTGATTGAAGAATTAAAAAAGGAAATCCAGGCATTAAAAGAAGAAAAAGTAGTTGAGGTTATTCGAGATGAAAATAAAAAAGAAGAGAATATTCAAGTTTCAGTAGTTGATAAAACTAAAGAAATGGTGTCATCCACTAAAGAGGAAGATGCATACATTTTATATGCACAAGCTATTGAAAATGGATTTCAACTAGTTGATAGTACTCCTAAAGTAGTTTATAATATAAAAAAGACGAGTTTAGAAAATGTGTTTTTGGTTAACGATATAGATGGAACTTTATTTAATAAGAATGGACAATGGATTCTTGAATATTATGAACAAGGTTCTTTAAAACAGAAATTACTCAACATCAAATTTTAATTATTAATAACCGTATTTCTCTTTCCAGCGTGTTTTTAAAAACTCTTGGTAAGCTTTCTCACGTGTGTTATTTCCAGGCTCATATAGTTTGAATCCTTTTATAGAATCGGGCATAAATTCTTGTTCAGCAAAATTATTTATATAGCTATGGGCGTATTTATAATTATCACCATAACCAAGTTCTTTCATTAATTTGGTTGGCGCATTTCTTATTTCCAACGGTACTGATAAATCACCAGTTTTTTTTACTAATTCCTGAGCTTTGTTAATCGCCACATAGGCAGCATTACTTTTTGGAGAGCATGCTAAATACGTGGCACATTGACTTAAAATAATTCTCGATTCTGGATATCCAATGGTTGCAACGGCTTGAAAAGTGTTATTAGCAATAACCAGAGCGGTAGGGTTGGCGTTACCAATATCTTCACTGGCCAAAATAAGCAAACGTCTGGCTATAAATTTAACATCTTCGCCACCTTCAATCATTCGGGCGAGCCAATAAACAGCAGCATTTGGATCACTTCCTCTAATTGATTTAATAAATGCTGAAATGATATCATAATGTTGTTCCCCGGTTTTGTCATATCTAACTGTATTATTCTGAATTTTTTTTAAAACAGATGCATCGGTAATGATAATTTCATCGGTATCTTCAGAATTTACAATGAGTTCAAATATGTTTAATAGTTTTCTGGCATCACCTCCAGATAACTTTAATAAGGCACTTGTTTCCTTAAGTTCAATCTTTTTTTTAGACAAATAGATGTCTTGATTCATAGCACGCTTTAAAAGGACTTCTAAATCATTTTTGTCAAAAGCATTTAATATATATACCTGACAACGTGATAGCAATGCGGGAATAACTTCAAAACTTGGGTTTTCAGTGGTGGCCCCAATAAGCGTAATCCATCCTTTCTCAACTGCTTGTAACAAAGAGTCTTGTTGGGATTTACTAAACCGATGAATTTCATCAATAAATAAGATGGGGTTTTTTGTAGTGAATAGGCCTCCACTTTGTTTAGCTTTATCAATCACATCACGTATATCTTTCACGCCTGAATTGATGGCACTTAAACTATAAAAAGGTCTACCAGATTCACTGGCTATAATATTGGCTAAAGTTGTTTTTCCTGTGCCAGGCGGACCCCAAAAAATCAAGGATGGAATGAGTCCTTGTTTAATTTGCTGAGTTAAAGCACCATTTTTGCCAATTAAATGGTTTTGACTCAAACAGTCATCCAGAGTTTTTGGTCTTAATCGTTCAGCTAATGGTTCATTCATAAACGTAAAATTAAAGTAAATTTTTAAGTTTTGGTCTTGGGGTTGACAAAATAAACAGGATATTAAACTGACATTTTAGCATTTATAGTACTATTGGTCGACTATTTGCTATTTTTATGTTTATGGATCAGGAAGAACATTTTAGGTTTTCTAATGGCATAGTAGCTTACCCCATTATAATTATCCTTATGATATGGGTTGTCTTTTGGGCTGAAGTGCGTTTTGGTTTTAATTTTTCGAAATATGGGATTTACCCACTTGAGTTTAAAGGGTTAAGAGGGATTATTTTAAGCCCGTTTATTCATGGTGATATTCAACACATTTATCATAATACCATTCCTTTATTTGTGCTATCAATGGCCTTGTTTTATTTTTACAGGCCCATTGCCTGGAAAATTTTATTTTTTGGAATTTTGATATCTGGATTATTAACCTGGTGTATAGGAAGACCCTCTTTTCACATAGGAGCTAGTGGATTAATTTATGTATTAGTGAGTTTTATTTTTTTTAAAGGTGTTTTTACAAAATATTTTAGATTAATTGCTTTATCCTTGCTTGTTGTATTTCTATATGGAAGTATGATCTGGTACGTATTTCCAATAGAAGAGCACGTATCTTGGGAAGGGCACTTATCAGGTTTATTTACAGGGCTGTTCTTTGCATTATATTTTAAAAAGAAAATTCCGAGAGCAAAAAAATATCAATGGGAAGAAGAAAATTATAAAGCTGACGATGATCCTTTTTTAAAGCATTTTGATGAACACGGAAATTTCATTGAGTTTGAAAAAGAAGAAAAAGAAGTGTCTCAACCAACCATTAGTTATAGCTTTAAAGAAAAAAAAGATTAACGTCTTTGTCTAACTGCTTCATAAAGAAAGGCACCACAAGCCACAGAAACATTTAGTGATTCAATGTCTCCCAATAATGGTAATTTGGCTTTATCATCAACTACTTTTAAAATAGAAGGATTAATACCACGGTCTTCAGACCCCATAATAATGGCACAAGGCTCTTTAAATGACACATCGTATAAAGTATTTTCAGTTTTTTCAGTAGCGGCTATAACTTTTATACCAGAGGCCTGCATGTAAAAAACAGCATCTTTAATATGATCAACTTTACAAATAGGCACTTTGAATACCGCACCAGCACTGGTTTTAATAGTATCGCCATTAACGGGTGCACCTCCTTTTTTTTGAAT
>DATCZQ010000213.1:0-3041 GCA_036525815.1 Yeosuana sp.
CAGCTTTCATTATTTTTACAATTTCTGTGGTGAAATATTGGGCATCTTCAGCAGAAAGGTGTGACTCTTCAGGACATTTCAAATCTTTTAATTGGCCATAATCTTCAAAATGATAGGCTTTTAAATGAGATTGTTTTACAAGGTCATCCCAAAACCCTGCTCTTGGTACTCCCATATTTTCTCTAGCTCTTAAACTTCCACTAGAGGGACATCTTACTAAAATGACATGACCACCACGAGCTTCAAATATTTTTAAATCTTTTAAAAAGAAGGCCATGGTTGATGCCTTATCTGGTGGTGGGCCACTTGCCGCTTTTTTTCCGAAAAATTGCCATACTTTTATTATTGAATTTGCATAGGCCGTATCAGAAACTGTAATAGGTTTCATTGTTAAATTTCTGTCTGTATTAAAAATTTCACCAAACTTATGAAAAGGAGGCATTGAGTCTACAACCCGATCTCCTACATTTATTTTTCCAAGTAATTCTTTTAATTTAACACCATCAACGCCTTGGTCTTCACTTATAAATGCTAAGTTTTTTTGTAGTGGTAATGAAAAAAAATGATTTGCTATTTGGGCATAAGTTCTTTTTTTATAAAAATCCACTTTAGATTGGGGTGATTTCCATGAATCTTTATCTGGAGATGTAGAGGAAAAGAACAGACCTGGAGTAACACCTAAAACGATTGTTCCATTAAAATTTGTGTTATTTACTACATCATGAAAAATGGGTAAAGGAGAACTGCCTACAAATGCCAATTGAATAGGATGAATTCCTGTTTCAGTCTCCCATTCATCTAATTGCATATCAAAAAGCACTCTTGAAGAACCCATGAGTACAATATCTTTATCTGTGGCTTTTTCTACTCTTTGCCTTTGTACAGCCCAAAGGGCTTCGTTATCGTCTAATGTGGGATACACCCCTTGAGCACGCCAAAAGACTTCCCAAGCCGCAAGGCTCAGCACGCTGAGGGCTAAAGCTATTATTATGGATTGTTTTATTTGCATAATTGGTTAGTTTTTATTAGTTAATATTTGTTTTTCATTTTTAGAATATCGAGTTAAATAGCCGTCTTCAATCATTTTATTTACCATGTCTTTGGTATAAATTTTAGCATCATCTACATACATATGTGACCAATCAGGCAAAGTGTATTTTGACATAAATTCATAATCTTCAAAATGATACCCAGGACAGTTTACTATTTCAATGAATTTATCCCAAACCTTGTTACGAGGAAGGAATCTTTTTGTTACCTTATTCCAAGGTTCTTCTGCTTTGTGTCGTACAAAAATAATTTTTCCACCACGAGCTTTAAAAATATCAATGACTTTAAGATAGTAATCAAAAATCTCTGGCATGTCATCTTTTATTGCTTCATAACCAGGTATATGTGGTAAAAAACCTTCCCATACATATTGAATTTTTTTCGCATAACCGGGGTCTTTAACCATAATGGGAAACATCATCAGGTTTCTATCTTCATCGTGGTAACTGAAATTGTAAAGCATACGTTCTTCTTCTATTCTACCAGGAATTGAAATTCTATTAATAAGTGATTTTAAATCCAGATCATTATAGAATTTCAGTTCAGAAGAAGTTAACATCACTAAATGCCGTTGTAATGGTTTAGATAAGAAATAACCAAGTTTTTGGGCATACGTTTCATCGTGGTAATGATCCACCCATTTTTGAGCACCTTTCCACCATGTATTATCCGCTTTGTCAAACCAAAATAAAGGGGTAACTCCAATAATAATCGTTCCGTTGAAGTATGTATTATGAACAATATCATCTAAAAAAGGCCCAGGTGGTTTCCCATCAGTTGATAAATTAATTGGTTTTATACCTTGAACATCTTCCCAAACATGCGTATTAAAATTAAAACCAGTTCTTGAAGAACCTATTAGAATCACATCTTTATCAGTGGCTGTTTCTACCTTCGCTCTTTGCTCTGCCCATAAATATCTATCATCTTCTAAAGAAGCTTTGTATAATTCAGGTTTTGAGCGCCAAAAGAATTCCCATGCGGTAAGGCTGATCACACTAAGCGCAAAAGCAATGATTAAGGTTTGTTTTAATTGCATTATTGGTTGGTTTTTAATTTATTTTGAAAGGTTGTTTTTGCTGATAGGTTAGTGAACGCCATACCCATTCTGCTGGTCCATATAAGAAATATTTAAGCCAGATAGGACTAAAGATTAATTGAACTACCCAAATAGCTCCAACAATATAGTACAACTCATATCTTTGAAGCTCACCAAATAAAGCGAAGCCATCACCATAAAAAATAATGGAGGTGACTACACTGTGCGTTAAATAATTAGTTAAAGCTAATTTTCCAACGGCCGCTAAAGATTTTTGTAAAAAGCCAAGTATACCAGATTTAATAAATAACATAAAAAGCCCAATATGACCTAAAGTGGTAAACAACCGACCTATTTGATAGGATTGATCTGCTTTTGAAATGGTTACAGGATCAAAATTGCTATCAATAAGCATCTTTGTTTCCATATAGTTGATACTAAGTCCTATGAGATAACCTGTTACAAGGAGTATGATATAAAATTGATGACTGCGCTCTCCGTGAAACACGCGAAGTTTAAACAATGCCATTCCCAAAAGCATAAAACTTAATATATCCCAAACCCATAATCTGTATGGTAGCCAGGTTTGCATAAATTGATTCCCTTTCACTTTTTCCATGAGCACAGACCAGTAACCTTGATGCATTTTTTCAATTTTTTCTTTTACCTCTTCTGGCGTATGCTTAGTATTTAATTTCTCCCATTTGTTTAAAACATCTTGTTGTTCTTCATTCAAAGTCACCCCTTGTTCTTTAAGCGTTTGCATTTCAATGCCATTTTTCTGAGTATCAAGATTATTACGGTAATCACTTATATCCCATAAAACACCGATAGCTATCAAAGCACATCCAACTAAAATGAGATTTTTAACACTTGCGTTTCTAAAAGGAAATAACATCAATCCAAAAATGGCATAAGGATACAATATGTCACCATGCCAAAGGAAAATATA
>DATCZQ010000214.1:0-3340 GCA_036525815.1 Yeosuana sp.
ATTCACTTTGTTAAGAATGTCCACCGCGCGATCTTGTCTAACATAAGCAGTATTTAGAGCGATAATATCATCCAATGAAGGCTTATCTATCCCACCATACTCCTTAAGATCAGAAACAAGCTCGGTTAGCTTATCATCAGAGATATTATGCTCAGTCTTAACTGCGCTCATCCGTTTCTCGAATTCCAAATTGGCTTGTTCGTTAGTTCGGCGTTGCAGTTCAGCAGCATGTTTACTCTTAAAGTATTCGTTTTCCTCTTTCATTTCATACGCTAATCTTGTCTGCTCATCCATAGATAAATAATCTTGATGTTTTGACAATAAATCTTTGCGCATACCTTTTCTAAATTCTAGTGGGTCAATTCCAACGGCTTCAGCCAGAAATTCGAAGGCGCCGACCCTATCAGTTTTCGCCTTAGAGGCAAATTCTTGTAAATATTTGTTAACAGATTCTAAATCTTTTTTATAAGCTTGTCTGTCTTTATCTAATTCACTAAACTTTTTTTCCCAGCCACCTTTACCAGCATAACTGTTTATGGCTTCTTGTACAGTGAATTCAACATCTTCCCCATTAACTTTGTTTTTAAATTTGGCTTCGGCTGGCACCCTATATTCTTTTTCGCCATACATAGCCATCAACTCTTTTAAAGTTGGTTGCTCAACCTCTTCAGCCTTCTCTTCAGACTCAACCTTATCAATAATCTGATCTATTCCATCGTCTTCAGGCTCTTTGCTAAATAAATCAATGGTTTCATTCTGTCCAGCTTTTCCGCTTGAATCAGCTTCTACCGACTCTTTTGGTTGCTCTAACTTTACATCATTATTAAAAAAATCTACACTCACGCTTGTCCTCCCCGACGAGTTCCATTACCTGGTATTATATCAGCTTCTGTAGCTGGCATTTGTGCGCTTACTGGCAATCCTTGATTAGTCTCACCCTGTACTACGGCTCCTGCATGTTCAGCACTCATAGGTACTGGAGCATCCCAAAAAATTGGATACTGTTCTATTTGAGCTAGCTTTGATGCAAATAGCGGATTTTTTTGCGCTCTTTCATCAGCTAACATTTCTGTAACTTTAACGTGTTCAATAAATGCTTCACGTAATTCTACAGGAGTCTCTTCTTTAAAAGATCGAGACTGTAACTTTTTATAATGTGACCGTAAATGAACTATATGATCTTCCCATTCTTGAGGCTCATTAACTGGCATACCATTCAATATATCTTCTTCTTCAGACTCCGCCGAATTAATAGCTTCAGTAATTAATGTATGCATCTTATCTACAGCACCAAATTCAAGCAATTCTGCCCATCTGTCTGGTGTAAATAAATCAGGTGCATACTGCATAGTCTGAATAATTCTTTCCATTTGAGCAGATTTAGATTGTGGTAAAGCAGTAGAGTTCTGCATTCTAATATCATAATCTTTATGTAAATTTGATGCATCAAACTGCGTAACCATATGTCTATTATTTTTTCCAAGCACTCTGAGCAATCTGCCATCATCAACATCGTAATAATCGCCGGCTACTGATACTGCCATTCTATGCAATTCAACTACCAAATTATTATGTTTTGCTATATCGGATATTGAACGCTCAGTTTCCTGTTCATTTAAAAATTGAAGGGCTACTGCAGCAGTAATACCTTTAGGTGGTTCACCGCGAGAGACTTGATGCACTCCAAATATCATACCTATTTCACCCATAATATTATCGCGTAAAGCTAGAGATGTTGGTGATGTCGGATTCATTTGAACTAATTGAGGAGGTACAGCTCCTTGATATTGAACAATTGTTCGTCCATTACCAAGTTGTTCTATCTTACACGCACCTTTAGGCATCATCCACTTAGGAGCGCTTAATAAAAACTCATTTTTCATTATAGATTGTGATAGATTATTGTGTGCGTTTTGTAGAATTAAAACTTGTGAATATCGAGATACACCATGTAACATACCAGGGATATCCAAATCAGTAAGTCTTAAGATTGGTAAGCCTCCGTGACTATACCCTAAATCCTCATCTTTTAAAATAATGTTACCAACCATTTTAATATGTCGACCCTCAGGACAATGTTTATCAGCCTTATAATAAAAGTTATAGACCATAACATTGTTTCCAATGCTTTCATCTCTCAATGTACTAATATTAAAAGATGTTGACATTTTGTCCAGTTTTAATTCACCTGCTTTTTCTGGAAATTCATCTTTTAATTCGTCAATATCACATAATTCTTTGATTATAACTGATTTCAGTTTAGAATAATCATTTATGTTTTCTAATAGTACATTCCAAGGCAATTGATGAGTAAAACTTACGTCACCAATTCTAATATCTTCTTTATCTAACTTATTCTTTCTTTTGGCAGCTACATACTTAGGAGATAAGTCGCCTAAATTTTTATCATAACCAACTTCTAAAAAGCCTTCGCCGAAAATTAATCTATGTCTATGTAATTTCTGAATCATTGAATCAGTATTATTTATATACATGATATGTTTCAGTAATAGAGCTACTGCTTTTGCAGCCACCTTATCATCATACTCATCATTAGACGGTAATACATCAACAGCAGGTTTGACCCGAGTCATACGACTAATCATATTCTCAGTCATCTCATATATATGGTTTACATAATATTTAGAAGTTAATTGATTTAATGGAGCTGATTGATTAGAATCTGTTTGCCTTACGTTAGGACGTTTAAAGTAATCGCCTTTATAAGCTTGCAAATTCTTATAACATTCTTTAAAAAATGGAGCGCTAACTGTCTCACGTAACAATATTTCGTTTTTAAGCCAATCAATAATATCTTTTTCACTCTTATCTTTAACCGTAAAGAAAGGTTTGCTCGGTTGAACATTACTAGTATCTATCTTGCCGCTAAAAAAGTCTATATTTGACATTATATCATTTTATCCAGGTTAAGTTCATACGGTTCTAATTCATCAGGATCTTTTTCTGCAAATTCCGACGTATGTTTTTCATTTAACTCGTTGATTTCCTTATCAGATGATCCCCAGTTTGGATCTAACGGCACATATTGCACATTATGAGTACTCTTTTTAAAGGCTTCTAATTCAATATTCACCTTTATTGAGAGCATAAGTCCTATTATACTACAAATAATTGAAATTGTCAACAAACTTGTGATCAAAATTGTAAAAATAATGTCAAAATTCATAAAAAAACTCCCAATATAACATATTATAGCACAAAAAGGGAACCCAGTCAAGTACTTATTATTGTTTAAAAATTAAAATTAATCAAAATGGGATGTCCAATCCTCATCAGCCCAAGGTCTATCATTTCTTTGATATCCATGCGGATCTTTATC
>DATCZQ010000215.1:0-2223 GCA_036525815.1 Yeosuana sp.
TTATATTATTAGATACAACTTTTTGGTTTTGGTACACCGGCTATTTTAGTTGAAATTTTTAATGGGCCGCCAGGGAATAACTCATAAAATTCTTTGATATCAATTACACCGCTTTTTTTAATTCCTCTAATAGATAAGGCAACGTCATTTTTTACTTGATCTTGAATCCAGGAAATGACTTCCCAGTGTTTATCTGTTAATTCAATACCATTTTGTTTAGCTATTTCAACAGCTATTTCTTTGTTCCATTGAGATAGATCAGTTAAATATCCATCTTCAGTAACATCTAATCTAATTCCTGCTATGTTTAAATCCATAATAATAGTTTTTAATTTATTTTTTTTCCTTTTAAACTCATGTTTCTACTTACCATTGGGATTGGTATTCCTTTTAAAAGCATATTCCAATAAATCCACCTAAAGGCTAGTTTACCCCAATGATTGAATATACTTTCTTTTAAAAGCTTTAGAGGTCCAATTCCAGCAATAGGAAAGGTACCTTCCAAAGGTTCAAATTTGTAATTGAAATCAATTAACAACGCTTTGTTATTACCAGTTTCAATAAAACAATTGGCATGACCGTCAAACTCTTCTTTTAAAGGTTTGCCATCTATATATAATAAAATATTATCTGTTAAAGTTTCAGAGGCAAAATGAGCTACCGAACCGGCTTTAGAGGCGGGTATATTACTTGCATCTCCAATAACAAATACATTTTCGTGATCTATAGATTGTAACGTGTTATGATGTGTTGGTACAAAATTTAAATCATCTCCCATACCTGAGCGCTCAATAACTTCATCACCCATATTTGTTGGAACCGTCACAAGTAAATCAAAGTCAACAGCGGTTTCACCATAATCAATAATTTGGTTCTTCTCATTATCCACTCTTTCAATATTAAAATCTGTAACAACTTTAATGTTTTTTTCTTTCATTAAATGGCTTAAAGCTGCTGTTGCTTTAGGTTTGGTAAATGCACCTCCAAGGGGAGTGACATATGTTAAATCAACTTTGTCTCTCATCCCTTTTTTTGTGAAATAAGAATCTGCTAAGAAAACAAATTCTAAAGGAGCTACCGGACATTTAATTGGCATTTCTGTAAAGTGGACAACCATTTTCCCACCTTTCCAGTCTCTTAGTTTATTTCGTAATGCTAAAGAACCTTCATATGTGTAAAAATCGAAAACCGTTTTATGCCAATTTTCACCTTTCATACCTTCAGTTTCCTGTGGTGCAATTTTACATCCCGTTGCAACTATCAAAATATCATATTGTAATGTTTCGTCCTCTAATTGAACTTTGTTATCGTTAGGGAAAATTTGTTCAATTTTCTTCTGAATATAGTTTACGCCTTTAGGTACAAATTTTTTACCAACTTTTTTTACTTGGTCTTCTGTGTAAATATCAAATGGTAGAAAAAGAAAACCGGGTTGATAATAATGTGTTTTATATTGATCTACTATAGTTATTTTCCATTCTTTTTTTGGCAGTTTAGAAACTAAATGATTTGCCATCATGGTTCCTGAGGTGCCTGCTCCTAAAATTACTAAATTTTTCATTCTTTTTGATTTACAAATTAATTGCTTAATGTTTAAATATGCCTTATTAATTTGATACAAAATTAAATATTTAAGAAGGTGCAAAACATGATATAAATCATATAAAAACCCTTGTGTAACATTTGTTACATACTGTATTTACTGGCTTTGTGACGTTTTTTGATATTTAATGTATTTTAATTTTTACCTTTTTCTTTGGACCTGAGATGTATCTTAGTATTAGTTTTTATTTCGTTATATTTGTTTGGATATAACGAAATGTATATGATAAGTATTGAAGATGCTTTGAAAGCTGTTATCACCAATAGCAAGGAAGTTACAAAAGGGGTTAAATTACCTATTGAAAAAGTCAGTAATTCAATTTTGTATAGCGATATATACGCCCCGATAAACATGCCTCCATTCAGACAATCTGCCATGGATGGGTATGCACTGAATTTACATAATGATTTTTCTTATGAGCTTATTGATGAGGTTAAGGCTGGTGATAGTCATCAACCTATCCTAAAGCCGGGAGAAGCTATAAGAATATTTACCGGGGCTGCTGTTCCAGATTCTGCTAATGCGGTTATTATGCAGGAAAAGGTGATCCTAAATAAAAATAAGTTAACTATCAATAGTCAAATTTCTGTAGAATATAATATAAGGGCGGTTGGAGAACA
>DATCZQ010000216.1:0-5316 GCA_036525815.1 Yeosuana sp.
TCAAATATAGAACAGATAAAAACGAAAGGCTAACACCTTGTATAATTCATTGCTTGTTCTAGCCTACTTCTGAAAATTAAATGACCTTATACGAGTTTAACAGACTTACATTATAAGAAGATATTTTAATAATTTTTCAAAAGATGAGCCTTGCAGATATGTGAGGCTTTTTTATTTGACCGAATAACTTTGTCAAACCAACTTTTTGTTTAAACAAATGAGTTAGTGTTAGGTGTTGGTCATATGATTTTTTTCTAAAATTAGTTTTTTTATTTTTGAAGAAATAATTGTTAAATGAAACCTGTTTTACTACTACTATTTACAGTTCCAATACTAGCATTTGGACAAAATGAGAAGGTGATAAATCATAATGATGTGTTCCTAAAAGATTCATTAGTATATCACTGGCAAGACTCAACCTTGGTTAATGGGAAAGTTGTTGGATATCATGGAGATGGTAAACTACACATGGCTTATTATGTTGAGAATGGCAAGCTAAATGGGAATCTTAAGCAATGGAATAATAAAGGGGGTTTAACATATGAAGTGTTTTTTAAAGATAATTTAATGAATGGGCCTTTTAAATCTTGGAATGAGAATGGAGAATTAATAGAAGAAGGTCAATACGTAGACAATAAAAAGGTTGGGATGTGGAAGAAGTGGACAGAATTATACGGCCAACTGTTGTATAAAGAAGAAGGATTATATAATGATAATAAGAAGGAAGGGGTTTGGAAGAATTGGATATTAGTCGAACAAGGAGAACAACTTGTTGAAGAGTCATTTTACAAAAATGACAAATTGAATGGTTTATATAAGTTATACTGGGAATATGAAAATGAGCAAATAAGGGCAGAGGGGCAATACAATGAAGGTGAAAGGGATGGTATATGGAAGGAATGGCACTCAGACGGTAATATCCGGTTACAAGAAAAATACATAGAAGGTAAACGGGATGGCCTATCTATAGTTTGGTACCGAAATGGTAACAAACTAGAAGAGGTCTTATACAAAAACGACAAAAAGGAAGGTTTATATAAAACCTGGAATGAAGACGGGAATTTAGGAGAAGAGGGGCAATACAAAGAAGGTAAAAAGGATGGCATTTGGAAGGAATTGTACCCAGACGGTAATATCTATTTACAAGCAATATACAGAGAAGGTAAACAAGATGGCTTATTTATATTGCGGCACCGAAATGGTCTCATAAGTGAAGAGAGGACTTACAAAGAAGGCAAAATAGATGGTCTTCTTAAGAGGTGGGATGAAAACGGTCAAACGCTTGAAGAGACATTATTCAAAGAAGGCAAAATAGATGGTCTCTCTAAGTATTGGTATAAAAATGGTAATCTTTCGGCAGAACATAGATTTAAAAATGGAAAAGAGGATGGTGTGTGGAAGACTTGGCATTATAATGGTCAGCTAGGGTCAGAACGTATATATAAAGATGGAAAAGAGGATGGTGAGTGGAAGCATTGGTATGAAAATGGACAACTTCAAAGAATACAAAATTACCGTGAGGGTACTCCTATTGGTAATTGGGAATATTATGATGAAAACGGAAAATTAACTAAAACAGTAAATTATATTAACTAACTATTAATATGATATCTTCTATAAGTTTTTAAATTTTTCATTTCATCTTGCCATGATATTTTAGAATTCAATAACTTTTATAAAGACAGTAATAAACTCATTTAGGTTCGATAAACCGAGTCTTTCCGCTACTAGGCCAGACGCATCATCTAATTCAGACGATGCGTTTTTGTTTTTAGACCCCTTATCACTTGATATACTTGATATAAGAGTGAATACAGAATTGATTTCATTGGTTTGATATTCACGATTTTGCGGGTTAATGACTATTCCTGATGGAAAGACCAACTTTTGTAATCTAATTTTATTCTCAATGCTTCCGTGATTCCAGTAATTACTGATGTTCTGAGTGACTTCAATACATTTATCAATTTTTTTGTCGAGGTTCGATATTGAAATCCCCAATTTTGCTTTTTCTGTATTTATCGATTCAATTTTATCTGTTAGCTCCTTGTTAAACTTGTCATATAAGTCCTTGCGTAAATCTTCAAAAGCATATTTACGTTCTAGTGTGTCCTTTTGACTTTGTAACTCTTTTAGTTTTTTATTTAAGGAGTTTTTGAACTGTTCGGTATTGCGTAAATAGATAGTATCGGAACACTTGGTCTTTCATGCTTTGCTTTTAAGAAAGGGAAAGAATGTTTTGAAAAGGCAAAAAGCGATAAAAACTGCAGTTGTGATTTAATAGGGCAGAAATTAATCTCTAATTAATAATACGATAGAAAGTTTTCAATATTTTTACCCACACATTTAATACTATCACAAATGTAGTAGTATGTGCCCTTATAACAATAACTTTTATTGTTGACTGGACCATTAGCATTACATGGGATTGGATTGTCCCAGTTAATTTTATTTTTTAAAAGAAGATTAAAGGAAAGTACTAGTTAAAAAAGATTATTATGAAACCAAACACAACCTCGTTAACCCATTTTGTTTTAAATCTATTGTTTTTTGTATTCGTTTTTAATGTTGGAAATGCTCAAAGTGGGCAGGAAGAAAATTTATTATCAATCAAAGACTTGGAAAGGAAGACTGATTCAATGGGAATCGAGGTATTTTTACATATGGGAATCCCTTATACAGGAGCAGCATATTATATTAATAGAAATGGACTAATGACTGGAAAGATGAGTTTTCTTGACGGTAGACAACATGGGTTAGCAGAGGAATACTATCAGAATGGAGATATAAAAGGGAGATTAAGTTACAACATGGGTCTTATGGATGGTGTTTTTGAGGAGTACTTTGAAAATAGTAATTTAAAGGAAAAGGTAAACTATAAGAATGGAAAACTGGAAGGATTTGCAATTGCGTATTATGAAAACGGTAATAAAAAAGAAGAAGCCAATTTTAAAAGTGGGAATAAGAATGGCGAACAAAAATCCTATTATGAGAATGGTCAATTATTGGAATTAGAAAATTGGCAAGATGGAAGGAGAGAGGGTGTTTTTAAATATTACTATAATAATGGTCAGCTAAAAGAGAGTTATACGGTTTCTAATATTCGAAGAATAGGTGAATATGTAGCCCATTACGATTATGGAGGGATAAAAATAATTGGAAATTATAATGAGAGAGGAAGTATGTATGGCGAGTGGAGATATTATTACGATAATGGTCAATTAAAAGAGATTGGGAATTTTGGTGAAAAAGGAATGCCTAATGGAGAATGGAAAACATATCATATTAATGGAAAATTGAGTTGTATTGGTAATTATATGAATGTTAACGATGAAACTTATGAAATTTTTGTATATAATAGCCCAGATTTTTCTTCTTTAATAGATGATTTTACATTCTGTAAAGAAGGCGAATGGAAAATGTATCATGAAAATGGCCAAATAAAGGATATAGGGAATTATATTCAAGGTAGTAAAACTGGAGTATGGAAAAAATATGGAGAAGATGGTAAACTAATTAAAACTGAAAATTTCGATTAGTACTTTATTTAAGTAAATCAAATTCAATTACCTCTAAAAAATCACTCACTAACTCATTTAGGTTCGATAAATCGAAGCTTCCCGCTAGGGAACAATACTATAATTTTTATATTTGCCTTCATTAAATAAGGCAAAACGTTTTAATTCCTCATTAAATTGGTTCGACAAAACAATATTAGGGGGAGCAAAACAGAGAAAAGTTCAACAGAAATGATGGCTTTTTTTTGTGCGTTATATAGGGTTTTCCGCATCACACGATTTCTGATTTAATAGTGTGATGATTCAAAGTACTTGAATGAAACAAAAGTATATGATATAGAATTAAACTCTATATTTACAACTAATCTAAATTGTTAATGATGAAAAATATAGTATTAAGTGTGTTGTTTGTTCTTGGATTAACTACTGTTAATGGACAAGAGAAGGATAAATTTAGAGCTGGTCTTGATTTAGGCTATGTTTTTGCAGATGTTGGTGGTGGAATGCTTTTTGATATTGAGCCAAAATACAATATAACCGATAATTCTAATGTAGGGATAAGATTCGGTGTTGCTGCTTCATCAAGTGACCTCGACACAAATGTTGATGCTAATCTAAGTATTTTAGGTACTTATGATTATTATTTTTCTAATGGACAATCATCTACTGCACCATTTTTGGGTGGAGGCTTAGGATATTATATATTAGGTGAAGTTGATAATAGCGTGAATTTAGGAGAACAATTTGGGGCTATTATAAGAGGGGGTGTTGAGTTCGGAAAGTTTAGATTAGCTCTAGAATATAATATACTACCTAAAACAGACCTAGAAATTGGCGAATCTGTAAAGAATAGTTATTTCGGAGCTAGTATTGGTTTTTATGTTGGTGGTGGAAAATGGAAAAAAGAAAATTAAATCTTGACCCCCACATTAAATACAATTACAGATGTGGTATTATGGTGAGGAATAGTTAGCAAATTCAACCAGTTCTAAAAATTCACTTACAAACTCATTTAGGTTCCATAATTAGATGCTTCCCACTAGGGAACAAGACTATTAGCGTCTACAATTACTGTCGTAAAATGAAGCAAACTTCATCAATTCTTCATTAAATTGGTTCGACAAAATAATATTAGGGGGAGCAAAACAAAAAGCACTTACAAAAGGTAGGTGCTTTTTTTATTCCTTTATTTTATTAAAATTTATTAGCTAAGATAATTTTCAAAGTGAGCTAATTAACATAAATATAATATCAGTTTAATTTTATAGATTTTGATTTATGGGTTTTTTATTAAATTGCATTTAAGTTAATATTATCAATTTTTAATTATTAGTAATAAGCTTATCTCATAACCAATTTGTAGAACTAAAAAAATAAACCAATGAAAGGAATTTTATTCCTCCTATTTGCTTTTCCAACACTAGTAATAGGCCAAGACTCTAAGCTTATACCTTTTGAAGATGTTTTTATTAAGGATAGTTTATATTTCAACAAACAAGACACAACTATGGTCAGCGGAAAAGTGGCCGATTGGTATTCTAATGGGCAATTAAAAGCACAAATACCTGTAAAGAATGGTTTAGTGCAAGGTGTCGTTAAAACTTGGTTTGAGAGTGGTTTGATTATGGATGAAGTGACACTTGAGAATAGTATACTAGAAGGTATTTATAAACAATGGAACTGGACGGGAGAATTGTTGATGGAAGGAACATACAAAGCTGGTAAAAAAATAGGTATTTGGAAAAATTGGCATGCAGGGAAGCTTAGGAGTGCAGAAACATACAGCGATGATTTAAAG